>CAYMTC010000074.1:7651-7992 GCA_964393265.1 uncultured Thermoleophilia bacterium | reverse complement strand
GCTCCAACGGCCGTCGTAGTGGCTGACGCGGACAGGGGTCGCGAAGCAGGCGGAGAGGGCGGGGCCGGTGAGCACGTCTTGCGCCGACCCCGCCGCGACGATCCGTCCGTCTCGCAGCAGCAGCGCGTGCGAGATCGACGACGGCAGCTCCTCAAGGTGGTGCGTCACGACCACCAGGGCGGTCAGCGGATCTGAGCTTTGGAGGCTCTCCAAGGACGCCAGGAGAGCCTCCCGCCCGGGGAGGTCGAGACCGTCGGCTGGCTCGTCGAGCAGCAGCAGGGGCGGGCGCCGCATGAGCGCGCGGGCGAGCAAGATGCGGCGCCGCTCGCCCTGAGAGCAGC
>CAYMTC010000074.1:0-7641 GCA_964393265.1 uncultured Thermoleophilia bacterium | reverse complement strand
GTGGCTGCACCCGAAGGCTGCGAGCAACGCGGCGGCGCGCTCACGGTCGTCGTCGGTGAGGCGGTCTTCAAGCACGGCGATTGAGCCCGTGGCGCCAGTCAGCACCACCTCGAAGGCCGTGCGACGCGGCGCGAACATGGTCTCTGTGCGCGCATCGACGTGGCCGATGCGCGCGCGGATCTCTCGGACGTCGGCGTGACCCAGACGCTCGCCAAGGAGGGTCACGGCCCCGCGCGACGGAAAGCGGCTGCCGGCGGCCACGTCGAGCAGCGTGGACTTGCCCGCACCGTTGGGTCCGATCACGGCCCAGTGTTCACCGGCTCTCGCGGACCAGCGGATGTCGTGCAGGAGCCCGACGCGCCGGCCGGTCTGTGCATCCCACTCCCAGACGGAGACGTCGCTGAGGGAGAGAGCAGCGGTAGAGCCTACCGAGGTGTCGCCTGCGGGCAGTCGCACCGCGTCAGCCGAGCCGGGCGATGTGTTCGCCGCGGACACTTGTGCGGGCGGCGAGCGAGGCGGCCGTGAGCCGCTCGCGGTCGGGTTCGATGAGGCCCATGACGCCGTCGTCGACGGCCGACTGGACCTCATCCGCAGCAAGCTCGCGGGCGGCCGCCGCGCCTCCGCGGGCGAACGCCTGCGCCAGGCGGAGTACCGGCGCCACCGAGCCGCCCGCCGCGGCGATCTCGGCGGCGGCCAGAGCGTAGCCGTTGCCGTTGAAGCTGAGCGCTACGCCGCCCCAGTCGCGCACAGCGGACAGGGGTGGCGCATCGGTGATGGAGTCGCCCACGTACATGACCTGGCGTGTGTCACAGCCGGTCTGGGCGACGATCTCCTGCAGCGCGGCGAGCTTCATGCCTCCGCCCACGGGACGCACGGCGGCGAGCAGCTCGCCGCTCACCGGGAGCGGGCCCTGAGACGAGCCGGCAGGGACCATCTCCTGCCAGAAGAGACAGTCCAGAGCCAGCACCGTCTCGCGGTCCTGCGCGCTGAGATCGTCGACTGACCGTGCTCTGTCGGGGATCTCGATGAGCGGCCGTCCCACGATCTCTGCTGTCCACTCGCGCAGCTGCGCCACCTCCCCCGGCGGCAGCTGCCATGCGTCGAGGCTGAGCGTGGTGCACCGACAGGCGGCGAACGGGAAGTCGATCACGTCGCAGAGCGCGCGGATGTAGGGCGTGTACGAGGTGGAGACAATGAAGCAGGGGAGGAGCGCCTGCAGCTCGGCGAGCAGCTGCGGCGCGCCAGGCACCACGAGGACGTTGCGGGCGCTGAAGGCGACCACCTGCTCGTCGGTGACACCCCAGGCGAGCAGGAACGGCGGCAGTAGTCGGAGCGTGTCGCCGGCGTTGTACCCCGGCTTGTGCAGGACGTCGGCCAGGAAGTCGTCGTAGCGGGAGAGCCGAGCGAACAGGTCCGCGCCCTGGGGAATGAAGTGGGCAGCCAACTCCTGAGCGTTGTCGTTACGCGTGAGTGGACCTTCACAGTCGGTGACGTAGATGCGCGACGGCCTTGTCACCTCCCTACCTCTGCGTCGACTTGGTCACGCGCCTACCTCTTCGTCGACTTGGGCGGTGAGGTCCAAGGGTAGAGGGGCGCCGTCGGCGGCGCTGACGGCGCCTCGACGCACCAGCAGCTTGCCCGCGACGAACTGCGCCACCGTGCGGTAGAGCAGCGGTATCTCGCGGGCCTCGCCGGTGCGACGGATGAGGGCGAACAACGGCTCCGCTTCGCCCTCCTCATTGGCCACGGCAGTCAGCCCGCGTGCTGCGACCTTGTCTTGGAGCGTCTGTCGCAGCGCGTCGAAGGCGCCGCCGACGATGGGAAAGCGGTCGAAGGTCACCACCGGACCTCGATCCAACTCGGGCGTGACCAGATTGATCAGAGCGCCCGTCTCGGTGGCGTCTGTGCGCAGCAGCTCCCAGATGACCTGCTGCCAGGTGCCCGTAGGGCCACCAGGCAGCGCCGGATGCAAGTTGAGCATGGCGTACCGTGCGCACATGGCCGGGCTGACGATGAGCATGTACCCGGCCAGCACAAGGACGTCGAGCCGATGTGGCTCGATCAGGGAGACGACCTCCTCGTGGAAGCGATCGCGCCACGCCTCGCGGCTGACGCCGGCGTCCTGCGCGGCTCGCCAGCTGGCCGAGGAGGAAAGGGTCGCTGTGCGAAGATCGAGCTCGTGCGCAAGGTCGAGGAAGGAGTCGCTCTCGGCGTCCTCACCGCGCTCGCGGTCACAGAAGACGAGCGCGATGTGCAGAGGCAGAGCGTCTCGCGCGGCGCGCTGCGCGACCTCACGGAGCAGATTGCGCGCTGCCGGGTCGCGCCCGGTGCTGAGCCACCCTATGCGCGGCGGGGCCGCGGGGTGTACCAGCGACGCGTCCGCGGTCATACCCGTTGGTGGAAGCTGCGGGCGCGCGCCGCGGTCATCAGAGCGACCGCTCCAGGTGGACCTGCTCGCGCCAGGCATCGGCCGTGGGGTAGGCGCTACGGCCGAGGCCGCCGATGCCTTGGGCGGCGGTCCACGCCGCCAGCCGACCCGCGGCCTCAAGAGGCAAGTCTTCGATGAGGGCGCCGAGGAAGCCGGCCGCGAAGAGGTCGCCGGCGCCTGTGACGTCGACGACCGAGACCGGCGAGGGCGGCACGTACAGCTCGCTGAGCCGCGAGATGAGACGCGCGCCGCGCTCGCCCATCTTGCAGACGACGGTGCTGACGCCCACATTGAGCAGGAACTCGACGGCGCCGGAGAGCTCGAGGCCGCACAAGAGCTCGAGCTCGTGCTCGGTGGCGAACAGGTACGAGGTGCGGCCCAGAAGCGGCAGGAACCGCTTCACCCCCTTGGCGGCGTACAGCTCGCCGGGATCGAAGACCACCTCGGTCTCTGGCGGCAGGCGGTCCAGCAGGGCGATCTGCGCGGTGAGAGGCTCGTCGCTGACGAACGACGAGAAGTAGGCGAAGCGGGCCGACGGCAGCTTCTTGGGTAGGTCTGACGGTACGAACTCGTCGTTGGTGCCGGGCACGACGAGGTTGCGCCGTTCGCCGCCCTCGTCGAGCAGCACGTACACGCGACCGCTGGCGCCGGAGCGGACGACGTACGCGGTCGCCTCTTCACCCAACTGGTCCCGTAACGACTGGCCGTCGGCGTCGTCGCCGACCCGCCCGATGACGGTGGCGTCGTAGCCGAAGCGGCGTAGTGCGAAGACCACGTTAGCTGCCTGCCCACCCCCGTCCCGGAACGGCTCGAGATCACGCAATCCCTCGGTGATCGTGGCGACGGCCTGCTCATCGAGCCCCTCCTCGGCGCCGCGCGCCGGGAGCTGGTCCAGCAGCGGGAAGGACGCGGGCAGTCGATAGATGAGGTCGAGGTTGATGGCGCCGCAGCCGATGAGGTCGGACTGCTTCATGTCGAGAGCCTCGTGCCGTTCACCAGAGGGAGCCTCGGAAACGCACTGCGTCGCCGTCCTCGCGGGCGACGACCGTGCCGATGCGCCAGGCCGTATGGCCGCCGCGCGAGATGGTGTCCATGGCCTTTGGCAGCTCGCCCTCGCTGAGGACGACCACCATGCCCACGCCGCAGTTGAAGGTGGTGAGCATGTCGTGGTCGGCGACACCCGCTTCGCGGAGCCACGCAAAGACGGGCGGTGGCTGCCAGGTGCTGAGGTCGAGCTCGGCCGCGAGGTGGTCCGGCAGAGCGCGGGAGACATTGTCGGGGAAGCCGCCTCCCGTGACGTGAGCGGCGGCGTGGACGTCGCAGGCGTGGCCCAGGTCGTGCAGCGTTGGGCTGTAGATGGCCGTGGGCGTGAGCAGGACCTGTCCTATGGTCGTGGCGCCGCTCTCTCCCTGCTCCGAGTCGGGGAAGCGGTCGTCGAGCGCTATGCCGCGTTCGCTGAGCAGACGGCGAACGAGGCTGAAGCCGTTGGAGTGGATGCCGCTGGAGGCGAGGCCGACGATGGCGTCGTCGGCGGCGACCTTGGCAGGTCCCCAGAGCTCGTTCCTAGCCGCGAGACCGACGGCGAAGCCGGCGAGGTCGAAGTCGTCGGGGTGCGCGAAGTGTCCGGGATGCTCGCCGGTCTCTCCGCCTAGCAGCACGCACTGAGCGCGCAGACAGCCTTCGTCGACGCCGGCCACGATGTCGGCCACCCGTTGGGGAACGAGCTTGGCCATGACCAGGTAGTCGAGGAAGAAGAACGGGACGGCGCCGCAGGCGGAGACGTCGTTGACGTTCATGGCGACGGCGTCGATGCCCACGGTGTCGTAGACGCCCATCTCGCGGGCGATCATCGTCTTGGTGCCGGCGCCGTCGGCGCCGGCGACCAGCACCGCATCTTTGATGGGCGGCACCCGCATGACGCCGCCGAAGCCGCCGATGCCCTCGAGAACGAGCGGGTTCTGGGTACTCTTGAGGCGCTCCTTGAGCAACTGGACGGCGCGGTTGCCGGCGGCCACGTCCACGCCCGCGTCCTTGTAGGTGAACCCCTGGCCGTCGTGCATGTGCGGCTCCATGGTGCTGGTTTGCCCGTCTGCCCGCAACGGACCGTTCGTAGCCCCTGAGATTATCAGAAGACACGCGCCCTGCGGGGGCGACAGGCCACCAAGGGTGGTATGGCCACGGGCGCTACCCTCGCCGGCTCGGCGTGGCACGGCTGCCGGCGGAGGCGTCGTCAGCGCGCCAGGGTCACGCGTCGCTGTCGGCCGGGGTCACGGCTCGCAGTCGGCCGCTGCGCCCTCGAAACGCATCTTGCACATGGCCAGCTCCTCCGGCACGGCGATGGGGTAGTCGCCGGTGAAGCACGCTCGGCAGAAGCGATCCTCGGGCAGGCCAGTGCTGGCTTGCAGGCCCGAGAGCGTGAGGTAGTGCAGCGTGGTGGCGCCTACGTGACGGCGGACCTCCTCGACGCTCTGACTGGCCGCGATAAGCTCTGCCCGCGTGGCCATGTCGATGCCATAGAAACAAGGGAAACGTATAGGCGGTGAGCTGATGCGCAGGTGGACCTCTTTGGCGCCGGCGCCGAAGAGCATGCTGACGATCTTGCCGGTGGTGGTGCCGCGCACGATGCTGTCGTCGACTACCACGAGCCGCTTGCCCTCGATGACGGAGCGCAGTGGGTTGAGCTTCATGCGGATGCCCAGCTCGCGGAGTTGCTGGTCTGGCTGGATGAAGGTGCGGTACACGTAGCGGTTCTTGATGAGGCCCTCGGCGTACGGGATGCCCGACTCCGCTGAGTAGCCGATGGCGGCCGGGATGCCTGTGTCGGGGACGGGGATGACCAGGTCTGCCTCCACTGGGGCCTCGCGGTACAGGTGGCGCCCCATCTCTTGGCGGCACTGGTGCAGGCTGCGGCCCTCGAGGGTGCTGTCTGGGCGCGCGAAGTAGATGAACTCGAAGATGCACATGGCTGGCCGCGCGCCCTGAAGCTCCACCCGCTCGCTGCGCAGCCCGTGCTTGTCGACGAGGATGATCTCGCCGGGCTCGACGCGCCGTTCGAAACGAGCGCCGAGGATGTCGAAGGCGCACGGCTCGCTGGCCAGCACAGGATGCTCGTCGAGGTAGCCCAGACACAGCGGGCGTACCCCGTAGGGGTCGCGGAAGCCCACGAGTGAGTCGTTCGTGAGGAGCGTGGCCGAGAAGGCGCCGCGGATGCGACTGACGGCGGTGCGGACGGCGGCCATGAGGTCGCCGTCCGCCTCGTTGGCGATGAGCGCGGTGATGACCTCTGTGTCGGTGGCCGAGCTGAAGCGCACGCCTGCTGCCAGCAGCTCCTCACGGAGCTGGGTGGTGTTGACGAGGTTGCCGTTGTGGCCGAGCGCTATGACCGAGCCGTTGCGCGCTCGCACCAGCGGCTGGGAGTTCTGCCACTGCGTGGAGCCGGTGGTGGAGTAGCGCACATGGCCGATGGCGTGCGTGCCGGTTAGCGACGCGAGGGTGCGCTCGCTGAAGACCTGGGAGACGAGACCTAGCTCCTTGACGACGGTGATCTGCTCGTCCTGGTCTGCCACAGCTATGCCGGCGCTCTCCTGACCGCGGTGCTGCAGGGCGAACAGGGCGAAGTAGGTGAGCCGGGCCACGTCGCGACCCGGCGCCCAGATACCGAACACGCCGCACGCGTCGTGCAGACCGTCGGAGCTCACTCCGGTGGACGGCTGGGCGGTACTTCCTGTGGGTGACGTGAGATCAGCCAAGTCGTTGAGGAAGTGACTCGTAGGCGGTGTGCAGCTCGCTGACCGGGATGCGCACCGCCTCTTGTCCGTTGACGGCGATGGTGAGGGCTTCTCCTGCGACGTGTCCGATGTGGGCTGCCGGCACGTCCTGGAGAAGCCCCAGGAACTCGTCGCGGTCTTGCGGAGCTACCGTGACCACGACGCGCGTGGGGCCCTCACCGAAGAGCGCTATGTCCTGCCGCAGAGCGGTGGCCAGCTGGATGTCGGCGCCGTAGAAGCGCGGGCGGCGGGCGTCGGGGTCGTCGGTGGACAGCCCGCCGACAGAGCCTGATCCGACGGCGCACTCGGCGAGGGCGACCGCCAGGCCGCCTTCGGCGCAGTCATGCGCGCTCTTGAGCAGGCTGCGACGCACGCCCTCGCGCACGGCGGCCTGCAGCCTCGCCTCGAGCTGCAGGTCGACGTCGGGGACGCGGCCTTCGACACGGCCGAAGTGGACCTTCTGGTACTCGGAGCCGTCGAGCCAGGCCGCGTCGGGGCCCAACAGGAGCACCTCGTCGCCCAGGTCCTTGAACCGATGGTCGGCGGTCTGGGAGACGTCGTCGAGCACGCCCAGCATGCCGACCACCGGCGTGGGGTAGATGGCGTTGCCGAAGCTCTCGTTGTAGAAGCTGACGTTGCCCGAGACGACCGGTGTGTCGAGGGCTTCGCAGGCCTGAGCCATACCCTCGACGGCCTGCTCGAAGGTCCAGTACATCTCGGCCTTCTCGGGGTTACCGAAGTTGAGGCAGTCGGTGACGGCCACGGGCAGTGCGCCGACGCAGCTGAGGTTGCGCGCTGCCTCGGCGACGGCTGCCTTGGCACCGCGCAGCGGGTCCAGGTAGCAGTGCCGGCCGTTGCAGTCGGTGACGAAGGCGATGCCGCGGGACGTGTCCTCTACGCGGAGCACTGCGGCATCGCTGCCCGGTATCTGCACGGTGTTGGCTTGCACGATGTAGTCGTACTGCTCGTAGGCCCAGCGCTTGGACGCGATGTCAGGGGCCGCGAGCAGCTGCAGCAGCACGGCCCGCGATCCGCCGTCTTCTGCAGGCGCCGGATACAGCGGGGCGCCAGCGGCGAGTCCGAATGCATCGTGGTCGAGGGCGACGGCGTCGGGGTGTACGGGCTCCGCGACCAGGTAGGCCGGGCGGCTCGACGGCGTGCGGATGACAGGCGACTCGTCGGCGAGCCGACGGGCAGGGATGGCCCCGACCTGCTCGCCGTGCCACAGGATGCGCAGCAGCTTGGTGTCGGTGACCTCGCCGATGACGGTAGCGTCGAGGTCCCAGCGCTCGCAGACCTCTTCCACGTCGCTGAGTCTGGCGGGCTCGACGATGGCCAGCATGCGCTCCTGGCTCTCGCTGATCATGATCTCCCAGGGCTCCATGTCGGCCTCGCGCAGCGGCACGCGGTCGGCATGGATGTCGAGGCCGACCATGCCCTTGCTGG
>CAYMTC010000073.1:0-7994 GCA_964393265.1 uncultured Thermoleophilia bacterium | reverse complement strand
CGTCCATGTGCAGCAGCAGGCAGTGCGGCACAGCGGCGCGCGTCTCGGCAGCCCGCTGACGGCTGGCCGCCGAGACGTCGATCCCCACGAGCAGAGCGACCGCCGCGGCCATCTCGCGCAGCGTGCGACCGTAGCCACAACCCAGGTCCAGGACACGGTGGTACGGCCGCACGTGCTGGAGCGCGAACTCGGTCTCTGCTGTGAGGTACTGCAGGACGCGCGGCGATGCCAGCTCGTAGCACCGCCGCAGTGAGTGGGCCGAGAGCGTCTCTTCGTAGTAGCCATCCATGCCCAGCCGCACCCGGTGCTCACGCCGGTCAGATGAGGTTGCCCGGCGGCCGCTCTTCGGCTGGCGTCACTTCCAGCCAGCGGCGGTACTCGGCCATGCGGCGCGCAGCGGAGGGTGTGGCACAGGCGCCCCCGCGCGAGGTACACAGAAGCTCGGGCGGCAGAGCACGGCCCACCTTGTCCATGACGTCGATCGCCTCGTGCAGTGGCAGCACAGCACGGTGGCCGGCCAGCGCCAAGTCTGCGAAGACGTGGGCGGTGCATGTGACCGCCAGCAGACGGCTGCGACACGGCTGACACGAGCCACCCGGGATAGGGTCGCACGGCATGCCGATCGCCGCCTGCAGCGAGAGCGAGGCCGCGTCCTCCACCTGCTGCGCCGCGCCGCCCGCCATCTCGGCGATGGCGGCGGCCGCCATGGCGCCACAGATGCCGCCCTCACCACCGCAGCCCACGACCTCACCCGTAGGCTCGGTGCGCGTGAAGGCGATGGCGCCGATGCCCGCCGCCACGAACAGCCCACGCAACACGTCGTCGTCACTGAAGCCGCGAGCGTCTTGGACTGCACTCAGCGCCGCGTAGATGTAGCCGCCGCCACTGCCCATGGGGCCCGGGACCGTCTTGACGCCCGGTATCCCGGCACCCGCCCCGTACGCCCAGCGTACGGTCTGCGCCACAAGGTCGTCGCAGACACGGCGACCAGAAGCCTCGTGCGCCGCCCAGCCAGCCGTGAAGTCGGGCTTGAACGGGCTCGTGGGCACAGTGGCGTCAGGATCGTACGCGGCGCGCGTCTGACGGCGCATGACGTCCGCGATCTCTCGCATGTAGTCGAGCACCTGCGCGCGCGACCATCCGGACGCCCGCACCTCGTACTCGACGGCGACCTCCCACAGGGGCAGGCCTTCGTCTTGGGCGATCTGCCGCCAGCGCGTCATGGTGTCGAAGAGCTGAGGACTCCGCTCCGGCCACGCAAGTACCGGCAGGACCGGGCGCAGCACGCTGACACGGGCCGCGGGCCACAGCCCCGCTAGCGAGACCTCCAGCGCCGACATATCCGGCGGCTCGCGGAGCCGCGCCCACAGCATGCTGCGCCTGTCCTCCGCAAGGCTCTGCCCACTGTCGACCAGTGCCGGCAGTGCGCGCAGCCGCTCGAGAACCTGGGCCAGCGCAGAGGACGCCGCCGTGTCATCAGAACCCGCGTCGGCGTGGACGAGGAGCACGTAGGCGTCGCCACACAGTCTGAGCGGGAAGCCGTCGACGGCGACCGTGCGCACCATGCCCCCTCCGGTAGACTCGCCCACGAGGGAGACCTCACGCCCGCTCGTGCCTCGCAGCACGAACCGCATGGCGTTGGGATGACGACTCTCGCGCAGTCGCGTGAACTTGAAGTCGACTGCGACTTCTGTCTGCGACGCCACGGTCAACGAACTGAACAGGCGTTCGTCGTCGGGAAGCATACCGAGCGCACCAGCCACCATGGCACGGTCCTCTGCCATGACGCCGAACGTGCCTGCGAAGGAGCCGTCCTCGTCCAGATCCACGCGGACGGCGACCGGCGATCCCCCCAGCAGGTCATGCGCCAGGCGGCCCAGCCGACACGGTCCCGCCGTGTGCGAGCTGGAGCCCGGCTGCATGACCGGACCGAACACGTCGTTGTAGAACTCCGGGTAGTCTGCGACCATCGCGGTCCGCACCTCAGACGCTAGGTGTACGACTCAGGGCACCTGAGCCAAGCCCACCGCTCGGCCCTTCGTGCACCGCTCAGCACGTCGTGCACCGGACCCGCGGCTCAACGCACCGTACGCGTGAATTCCTCGACGATAGCATCGACGCGCTTGGCCAGACCATCGTCGACCGGCTTGGGCACGTGGGTGTCGAGGACCTCGGCGACCTTGCGGCGCGCCTTTTCGCGCAGATCCAGACCGCCCTCCTCGAGCCAGCGAGCGTACCCCTGACGGTTGAGGATGGTGGGGCGCCACTGAGCCTTGCGGAAGTGGCGCGCCGTGTGTTTGGTGCTCAGGAAGTCGCCGCCCGGTCCTACCTCACGGATCGTGTCGATGGCCAGCGTCTCCGGCGAGACCTCGACGCCGGCGAACAGACGACGGTTCATGGACACGTACTCGTCCACGATGACGATCTGCTCAAGCGCTGCGGTGAGACCGAAGTCGAGGTAGCCCACGTCGTGGTTGAGATTGGACCCGGCGGCCATGCAGATGAAGGCCAGCTCGGCGATCTCCATGCCCGCCTGAGCGTCGACCACCTGCGAATCTGACGTGCCGCCGTACCCCCAATTGGGGATGTCCAGCCAGCGCGCCATCTCGATCTGGCAGAGGAAGGTCATGAGGTACTCGGGGGCGTTGTACGACGACTGCGACGTAGCCATGTCGAGCACCGCCGGACCTATACCGAACAGGAAGGGCGCGCCCGGCTTGCGAAGCTGGTGGATGACCATGCCGAAGAGGGACTCCGCGACGCCCTGAGCAGTGTGCCCGGCGACGGTGATAGGCGCCGTAGCTCCGGCGAGCGGCGCCGGCGAGTAGATGGCCGGTATGCCCCAGTCGGCGCAGAAGAGCAGCTTGTCGAGGCTGTCGACCGGATGCGACAGAGGACTCACGGGCTCTAGGTACATGGTGAAGTAGGGCTTGGCGCGAAGCTCCTCCGCACCGCCGCGCAACGCGCAGGCTATCTTCCACATGACCTCGAGGTCGGTGGCGTTCTCGGAGGTCATGACCAACGGCTTGGCACAGTCGCGCATCATGGCGCGGAAGCTCTCGACGTATGACGCGTGTGGGTCCACGTCGTTGGGATACGCGCTGGACATGATGAAGTCGATGTTAGGCAGCGCGTCGCACAGCCGTGCAGCGACGCCCACATCAGCCAGCGTGCTGGTGCGGTGCTCACCCGTCTCGACGTCCCACGTGCTCATGAGGTCTGAGCCGGTGCCGAAGTAGCTGTCGTAGCCACCGAGCGACATCGCCGGCTCACCGTCGCGGCTGTAGATCTCGATGCGAGACGGCACCGTCTCGCGCGCCTTGGCGACCAGCTCGGCCGGGATCCGCACGCGGTCGCCACCCTCGATCTGACAGCCTGCGGCGAGCAGCAGCTCCCGCACCTCGGCGTGGTGCACACGCATGCCGATGTCGCTGATGATCTCCAGCGCGGCATCGTAGATGTCCTGCTTGTTCTGCTCCGTGAGGTACGTCAACTGCCCCGCTCTGGGCGTGGCCTCCTGAGGTGTCGGCGACACGGCGCGATCCCTTCCACTCGTTGCCTGCGGTGACTTGTCAAGACGATGGCCAGTACTCACTCGACCCGCCCTTCTTCAGCGACCTGCTCCTGGTGCAGCTCCCGGACGATAGCCGCGAACTCTCCGTCCACGACCGCTCGGGCAACCCTCTGGATCTCCGGTGACAGGTACTTGTCACGTTCAAGGTGAGCCGCCAGGCGCCGCACGACCGCGTGGGCGCGGCCCGTTCCCACGCCGGGCTGGAGCGGCGCCAGCAGGTCGATGGCCTGCGCGGCGCACAGCGCCTCGATGCCGAGGATGGTCTGCGTGTTGCGCGCCACGGTCTCGAGCTTGAGCGCCGCCGTCATACCCATACTCACATGGTCCTCCTGGTCCCCGGACGTGGGGATGGAGTCGACGCTCGCTGGATGACAGAGGATCTTGTTCTCGGCCACGAGCGCCGCGGCGGTGTACTGCGCCAGCATGAACCCGTTGTTGAGGCCGCTGTCCGTGGTGAGGTACGGCGGCAGGTCTGAGAGCTCGGTGGTGAGCATGCGGAAGGTGCGACGCTCGCTCATGTTGCCGATCTCCGAGAAGCTCATGGCCGCCAGGTCCAGGGCCAGAGCCAGCGGCTCACCGTGGAAGTTGCCCGCGGAGATGACGTCGCCGGTGTCCGGGAAGACCAGCGGGTTGTCCGTGACCGACTCGATCTCCACCTGCACCACCTCGCGCAGCCACCGGAACGCGTCGCGACAGGCGCCGTGTACCTGCGGGATGCAGCGGATCGAGTAGGCGTCCTGGACCTTTCCGCAGTCCAAGTGAGAGATCATGATCGCGCTGTCCGCGGTGGCGTGGCGAACGTTTTCGGCGGTGCGCAACTGGCCAGGAATGGGGCGCAGCAGCTGGATGCGCTCCTGGAAGGGACCCACAGAGGCGCGCAGCCCTTCGATGCTCATGGCTCCGATGAGATCGGCGGAGTCCAGAAGCGCCTCGCCATCGGACACGGCGAGCACCCCGATGGCGGCCATGAACTGGGTGCCATTGAGAAGCGCGAGTCCCTCCTTGGCCTCGAGGGTGATGGGGTCAAGGCCGGCATCGGCGAGCACGGCCGCCGCCGGCAGCGGCTCGCCGAACGGCCCGAGGAACTCGCCCTCACCCATCATGGCCAGCACGACGTGCGCCGACGGCGCAAGGTCGCCGGATGCCCCGAGAGAGCCACGCGACGGGACGTACGGTATGAGATCGCGCTCCAGGAGTGTGCAGAGCCGCTCCACGATGCAGCGCCGCACGCCTGAGTGACCCTTGGCCAGCGCATTGACGCGGATGACCATAGCAGCGCGCACGACGTCGCGCGGCAGCGGATCGCCCACACCTACGGCGTGACTGCGGATGAGGTTCTCCTGCAGCTCACGGACCTTGGCCACGGGGATCCGCGTCGTCGCCAGTTGACCGAAGCCGGTGGTCACGCCGTACACGACCCGGTCTTCACGCACGATCTGGTCGATGACCGCCGCGGCTAGGTCGAGGCGTTCGTAGGCGACAGAGTCGAGGCAGACCGCCGCCTTCTCTCTAGCGACGGCCACGACGGCCTCGATGGTCAACGGCCTCGACCCGATCACGACATCACACATCGATGCACCTCATCTTCCGGGCGTCGAGCGCCCCTCACGAGTCGAGTCCGAGGCTACGACGGATGGCCTCGGACGCTTTGACAGAACTACGACGGGCTTGACCGATACGAGCCTCAGCCGTCCGTCGACGACTGGTGACCGCGGCGCTCGGTGGCAAGGCATAGAGATTGATGCCGACGTTGAGCAGGGCGCCCTCGGCACAGGAACGAGCCAGCTCCACAGCCACTCCAAGGTCGCTGGCCGTGCCAGGGTTCACGCGGCCCACCAGCGCACCCGCCAACTGCAGCGTCTGCTGGGCTGCCTCGAGCGTCTGCAGAGGCACGTCGGCGGCACCCAAAGTCGCCTCCACGAGCGCCGCGCTGCGCGCTGTACGCTGTGCCTCGTCTGCCTTGGGCATGCGCAGCGCCTGCATCACCACGTCGAAAGCAGCCGTGTCCTCGTCGACGAGGTCGAGCAGGTGCGCCTGCAGACGCTCGGCCTCCTCCAGCGCGGTCACGATCTCGTCGTCTGACGCCGCGACATCCTCGCGGCCCCTGCTGAGCCGGCACACCATCGCGACCAGCGCCGCCGCGACGGATCCGGCGAGGGCAGCTGCGCTGCCGCCACCCGGCGCCGGGGAGTCCTGCCCCACCTCGGCCACCACGTCAGCGACGGTACGGTCCTTCAGCTTCTCCATCGCAAGTCCCCTCTGTCCGCTGCAGTCGAACGCCTCACTGCGACCGCTCTAGAACGAGTGCCGCGACTTCGTCCGGATGTCTGGCGACGGGTATGCCCGCCGCTTCGAGCGCCGCCTGCTTGGCGGCCGCCGTGCCACTGCTGCCGGAGATGATGGCGCCGGCGTGGCCCATACGCTTGCCGGGCGGCGCCGAGAAGCCGGCCAGGTACGCCACCACAGGCTTACGCACGGCGCCGCGGACGTACTCTGCCGCGCGCTCCTCGTCGTCACCGCCGATCTCCCCCACCATGACGATGGCCGCCGTCTCGGGGTCTGCCTCGAACAGCTCGAGGCACTCCAGGAAGCCGACCCCGTGCACCGGGTCGCCGCCCATGCCGACACCGGTGGACTGGCCGACTCCGGCCCGAGTGAGACCGTCGACGATCTCGTAGGTGAGCGTGCCCGAGCGGGACACCAAGCCGACGTAGCCGGGAGTGAACACGTCGGCCGGCATGATGCCGGCGCTGCACGCGCCCGGCGTGATGACACCCGGGCAGTTGGGCCCTACGAGCCGCGACCCGCGGCGTGTCAGGTGAGCTACGGCCTCGCACATGTCGGCAGCCGGGATGCCCTCGCTGATGCACACCACCAGCTGTACACCGGCGTCGGCGGCCTCGATGAGGGCGTCGCGAGCGAAGCGAGCTGGCACGAAGAGCACGGACACGTTCGCCCCCGTGGCCTCCACGGCCGCCGCGACGGAGTCGAACACCGGCACCCCTTCAACAGTGCGGCCGCCCTTGCCCGGGGAGACACCGCCTACGACCGCGGTGCCCGCTGCCAGCATGCGACGGGTGTGGAACGCGCCCTCTCGGCCGGTGATGCCCTGTACCAGCACACGGCTGCGCGCGTCTACGAGTATCGCCATCACGACCCTCCGGTGTGAGCGGGTGGCCACTCGGCACGACCCGCGGCCGCGGCGACCGCAGCGCGGACAGCCTGATCGGCTGTAGCGAGGACCGTGACGTGCGGCAGAGCTGCCTCGCCGAGGATCTCAGCGCCGAGCGAGGCCGCGTTGCCAGCGAGACGCACGAAGACAGGTACGGCGACCCTCGTCTGGGTCAACGCCTCGACAAGGCCGCGAGCCACTTCGTCACAGCGCGTGATGCCGCCGAACACACTCACCAGCAGCGTGCTCACACCTGCCGGCGCTAGGACGAGACTAAGGGCCTTGGCTATCACCTCTGCACGGGCGCCGCCGCCCACGTCGCAGAAGTTGGCCGGCCGACCGCCCGCTGCGGCGATCAGGTCGAGCGTGCTCATGACCAAACCAGCGCCGTTGCCTATGACGCCGATGTCGCCATCCAGGGACACGAACGACAACCCCACCCGCCGCGCCTCGACCTCACGTCCATCTCCGGTCTGCAGCTCTTGCGCTACGAGCTCGCGACGAAAGCCTGCGTTGTCGTCGAGCGTGACCTTGGCGTCGAGACACACGACCGCCCCCTGTGCGGTGACGGCCAGCGGGTTGACCTCGAGCAGCACCGCGTCGTTCTCGCGGTACGCCCGCGCCATGCCGCGGAGCACCTGCGCGAGCTCGCCCGCTGGCCTGTCCTCGTGCCCACTGGGACCAGCGGGCAGCCGCGCCGCCGCCACCGCATCACGGACTTGGTACTCGCAGAGCCCCAGCAGAGGATCGATCGTGGTCTGGAACAGAGCGTCGCCGCCGGCCGCGGCCAGCTCCTCGACGTCCATGCCGCCCTCGGCCGCCAGCAGGAGAAGAGGCGCCCGCTCATGACGGGAGAGCACGATGGCGGCGTACAGCTCACGCCGGATACTGACGCCCTCCTCGACGAGCACACACTCGACCGGGCGCCCCCCGATGTGCATGTCGAGGATGTCCGCCGTGGCGCGTTCCACCTCTGGGAGAGTGGCACAGACTCGGATACCCCCGGCCTTGCCCCGCTTTCCGGTGCGGACCTGCGCCTTGACTGCCACCGGCAAGCCGAGGCGCTCGGCCGCGGCACGCGCCATCGCGGCGTCGTGCGCCACCTCCCCGCGCGGCGCCGGCAGGCCAGCCGCCCGCAGCAACTGCTTACCCTGGTGTTCCAGAAGGTCCACCCGCCACTCCTGTCGCTGCTGTCACTCCTAGATCGGAAGAGCGTCGTGTAGGGAAAGAGTGTAGGATAGGGTGTAG
>CAYMTC010000072.1:4893-8023 GCA_964393265.1 uncultured Thermoleophilia bacterium | reverse complement strand
GTAGACCTGCTCCAGGTCGACCGCGCTGCGCAGCTCCTCTGCCGTACCCGATGACTGGATCTGGCCGCTAGCCAACACGTAGCCGCGAGAGGCCACATCGAGTGCCAGGCCGACGTTCTGCTCGACGACCAGCACGCTCACGCCGCGCTGCGGCAGCTTGGTCAGCAGCTCGAAGATCTGCGCCACGATACGCGGTGCGAGGCCCAGCGAGGGCTCGTCGAGCAGCATCAGGCGCGGACGGCTCATCAGCGAACGCCCCAGAGCGAGCATCTGCTGCTCGCCCCCGGAGAGCGTGCCCGCCAGCTGCCGCCGGCGCGCCTTGAGGATCGGGAAGAGCTCGAACATCTCCTCGGTGTCGGCGGCGATGCCGTCCTTGTCCTTGCGCGTGGCAGCGCCCAGGCGCAGGTTGTCGGTGACCGAGAGGTGAGCGAAGATGCGCCGCCCCTCGGGGGTCAGGGCGATGCGCCGGCGCACGATCTCCTCTGGTTTGAGGCGCTCGATCTGCTCGCCGTCGAACGTGATGCTGCCGGAGGTCGCTCGCACCAGGCCGGTGATCGTCATCAGCGTCGTGCTCTTGCCGGCACCGTTGGCACCGAGCAAAGCGACGATCTCGCCCTCCCGCACCTCAAGGTCGAGGTCGCGCACAGCGACGATCTGACCGTAGCCCGACGTGACCCCAGCAAGTCGGAGCAGTGGTCGGTCGTTCTCCACCTGGTGGTCCTCCTTTCGGTGGCGCCTCCTGTGCGCCTCCTGTGCGTCGCACGGTGTCACAGCGCCTCGCGGCTCACCGCCCGCTGCTGCCACTTCAAGACTCTGTCCGTGCCGCCTTGAGTCCTGCGACAAGTACCCCCGAACGACGGCCCCTCCGCACATCGGTCGGCGGCTGACAGCCAAGCCTGCCGTGGCCTGGCCGGCGGGCGTCTCTACCCGCCGACCAGGCCTCGCCCACGTGGACCGCGCGCGTCAGCGAGGGCGCGCCGTCCTGCATGTCACCGCGATCAATAAGGCTCGGGCACGTAGTCTGGGTATGGCAGCTGCTGCACGTACGTGAACACGTCACCCTCCATCTTGATGAGGGTGATCTCGCGCTTGGCCTGCCGTGTGACCGGGTCCATGACGAAGTTGTCGGTGGTCGCGACCTCCACGCCACTGAGCTCGGCGATAGCGTCGCGGAGAGCCATGCCACCCTCGCCACCCGTCTTCTCGAGAGCAGCCTTGAGGATGTAGATGATGTCGTAGCCGTTGGCGACGATGACCGTCTCGGGCTCGCTGCCGGTGGTCTCCTCATACTTGGCGAAGAAGTCGGCCAGCGGCGTCCCGGGCTCCGGGTAGCCGAACGTTGGCATGATCATCCCATCGAGCGCCTTGGGACCGGCGGAGAGCACGTCCTTCGTGTCGTTGGCCTCACCGGACACGACCGGGATCTCCACACCGGCAGCACGCAGCTGCTTGAGGAAGACCGGCGTGTCGGGCAGGAACATCGGCGTGTAGATCATGTCGGGGGCCGGCGAGGTCCCCTTGATCTTGGTGACCTGCGCCGAGAAGTCACCGGCCTCCAGCTTGTAGTCGGAGATGCCGACCACCTCGCCGCCGAGCTTCTCGAAGACCTCCTTGAAGTACAGCGGCAGGTTGTTCGAGTAGGCGACGTCGGGGCTCTTGAGCAGGTATGCCGTGCGATAGCCAAGCTCTGTGTAGCAGTAGTTGGCCATGGACGCGCCCTGCAGGTTGTCCGCCATGATGTACTGGAACGTCCACTCGCCACAGTCCTTGGGCAGGTTGGGCGCCGTGCCGTCGCCGGTGTCTGACGGCACCTCGACCTCGGCCGCCAGACGGTTGCAGGCAGTCACATGGTCTGAGGTGGTACCGATGAGGTACCCGATGCCCTCATCGAGCAGCTCCTGCGTCGTCTGCACCGCCAACGGCTTGTCGTTCTTGTTGTCCTTGACGATGAGCTCGAGCTGCATGCCCGCCACACCGCCGGCGGCGTTGATCTCGTCGACGGCGAACTGCGCGCCGTCGCGGATGGGCGTGTCATACGAGGAGTAGCCGCCGCTCAGGTCGGCGGAGTAGCCGATCTTGAAGACCTTGGCTTCTTCTCCTCCGCCGTCGCCGCCGTCACCCTCGTCGCCGCCGCAGCTCGTGAGCAGCAGACCGACGACGGCGAGCGCCAGCACCAACACGAACCCCAGTAGATACCTACGTCTCGACTTCATCTCCTTGACCCCCTGTCCGTGACTTGAGACTCCTGCTACCCCGGTTCCCTGTCCCTGTGCCGGGGCCGATCACTGTAGCTGCGTGTCGGTCACCCCCTCAGGATCTGCAGCGCCGGCCAGAAGACCGCCGCCGATCGCCGCACACAAGCCGGCAACGAGTCCGCAGCGGGATGGCACCGAGTCCAACCGTGCGTACTCTCTTGGTGAGTGGTCTTGCCCCCCGATAGGTCCCAGGCCGTCCAAAGTAGGGGTGCCTCGGGCGGCGGTCCAGCACCCGTCAGACATGCCACCCGTGGTCTGCCCGGCCACCGCGAACCCCAGAACCTCCGCGACCACCTGGGCCTCACGTAGAAGGATACGTCCCGCCGGCCCCGGCTCGATGCCAGGCCAGGTGCCGGCATCCTCGACGCGCACCTGCACGCCCTCCATGGGATCCACCCGCGCGATCTCCTCCATCGCCCACTGAAAGTCGGCTAGTCGCGGCGTTCGCACATCGAGCGTCGCCTCCGCCCACTCTGGGACGACATTGGCGATGGTGCCGCCCGAGATGACGCCGGCGTTGACGGTGAGACCCTCCTTGGCGCCGTTGAGCGCGTGGCAACGGGACAGCTCCCGGCACAGGCCGATGATCGCGCTGCGTCCGTTCTCGGGCTCTGTACCAGCATGGGCTGCCTTCCCCGTGGCCGTCATGCGGACCCACGCGCCCGTTTTACGACCGGACACCACATCACCGTTCTCGCGTCCGCACTCGAGCACCAGGGCTGCATCCGCCGCTGCCACCGAGTCGATGGTGGCGAACGGCGTGGTGCGGACCTCCTCGTCAGGCACGCTGTGCAACTCCACCCTGCCGAAGCCCCGCGGGCCTTGCGCGAGCGACGCCATCGCCATGAGGCCCACGAGCAGCCCACCCTGCATGA
>CAYMTC010000072.1:0-4883 GCA_964393265.1 uncultured Thermoleophilia bacterium | reverse complement strand
GCGTCGAAGCCGCTGTCGATGGCGACGACGGCCGCAAGCCGCTGTTCGTAGACGGCGCGCCGAGCCGCTGCCCAGTCGCGCGCCGCTAGCGCCGCTGCTCTCACCTGCTCATCCAGAGGCCTCATACGCTCATCTCTATGCCGTGCAGGCGCGCCGTGTTCTCGGCCAGCACGCCACGTCCTACCCGCACCGCCTCGACGGCGGTGAGATGGTCTTGCTCTACCGCGGCCGCTAGCACGCGCTCAAGCGCCTCGCGGGCCATACGAGCCGAGACCCACAACACCTCGGGTTCCGATGCCTCGTCTGACCCGTAGAGGACCTTCCCCGTGGGTACCACACCGAGCACGGTCGCCAAGTGGTGGTCGATGCCCATCGACGTCCACGGCAGGAACTCGGACAGGTCGATGTACACGAACGGCAGTATCGAGGCGATGTAGGCCGCCTCCTCGAGCCATGGATAGCCGCCGTGGATGAGGATGATGGGCTGGTCCATGTGGTCGTGGAGCAACTCGAAGATGTCTTGCGGCCGGACGTGCGCCAGGACGATGTCGGGATCGCCGCCGCCGACGTGGATGTGCATGACACGGTCGTGACGACGGGCCGCGCGCAAGGTCGCACGCAGCAGGTAGTCGCGCACGACCTTGCCTGGGCCGCGGTCTTTGGGCCAACCGGCATGCTTCCAGTCGACGTACGCAGCCGCAGCCTCCGCAGCCGTCGGGTCGGTGACGTCCAGCCCGGTACGGTACGCGATCACTGACTTGTACCCTACCGTGAGAGGATCGGCGCCCGCTTCGTCCAGGTACTGCTCGAAGGCGGTCTCGAACCCCGAGAAGTCCAGGTCTCGATCCTGGAGCTGGACGATCCACGGCTCGATGCGGGCGACCCGGTACACACGTGGGCCGTCCGCAGTACCGTCTGGCCGCAGCGTCGTGCCCAGCGCCTCCTCGAACTGCGCCCGCGTCACCGGAGGCTGCGGATATCCCTCATCTGCGATGAGGGCGACCAGTCTCTGCTCGGACAGGAGCTGCCGAACGTAGCCCTCGCGCTGCGCTTCCAGCGCTGCGCGCCGTGCGGCCGCAAGAGCATCTGACTGGGGCGGCACGCCGAAGCGTTCCGCCAGCCAACGGCGGCACGTCAGTGCGAAGACGGTGCCGTCGCGCAGCGCCGTGACCTGCTCAGCCAGAGCTGGGTCGGTCGCCCCCGACGACAGGAAGCACATGCCCATCATGGTGAGCCTGTCCTCCCAGCCGTCTGGGTCGCGCGCCAGGAGATCGGCCACCTGAAAGCCGTGGCAGTGGTCGTCGATGACCGGCGCGCCCGCTAGGTCGATCTTCACGTCAGAACCTCCAGAGATGCTCGCGGACCACCTCGTCGAGGGGCCGCCCCTCATCTGCCTCGGCCTCGGCGCGGCGGACCGCCACCAAGCAGTCGTGCAGCAGGGAGCCGAGCGCCTCGCGCAGCACCTCCGACGCGGCCAGACAGTCGGCTGCCTGGCTGAGACTGGAGGGAAGCTGGTCGATGCCCGCCGCGGCGCGCTCCTCCTCGCTCATGGTCGCCGGGTCGACCCGACACGGCTCCGGCAAGCGCAGGTCCCGCGCCACTCCGTCGAGGCCGGCCGCGATGATGGCGCCGGGCAGCAGGTACGGGTGCCCGGCGCAGTCCGCGGCCTTGAACTCCATGTTGGCAGTCTGGCCGCGTACACCGATCATGCCTTGGATGAAGCGCAGCGCGGCCTCGCGGTTCTCATGACCCCAACAGGCGTAGGCGCCTGCCCAGTGCTGCGGCTGCAGACGCTGGTAGGAAGGCACGGTGGGACAGGCCAGCGCGATGAGGGCAGGTAGTTCGTTGAGGACGCCGGCGAGGAACGACTCTCCCTGCGGAGTGAGGTCGACCACCCGGTCGCCGCCGTTGAAGAGATTGCTCCCGGCCCCATCCCAGAGACTGAAGTGCAGGTGGCAGCCGTTGCCCAGTCCAGGCACCGTCACGGGTGAGAACGAGGCCTTGCACCCGATGCGCTCGCTCAGACTGCGGACGGTGTGGCGGAAGAGCACGTGCCAGTCGGCGGAGGTGAGCGGGTCGGCCACACCCATCGACACCTCCATCTGGCCGTACGAGTACTCAGGGTGCAGCTGGGCGATCTTGATGCCTTGGTCATGCATAGCGTCCATGAGGTCCCGCGCGAAGTCGCACGTGACCGCCCACGCGTTGGCGCTGTAGCCGGGGCCACGGTGGATGGGGTCCACGGCGCCCTCGTCGTCGACCGTGCCCATGAACCACTCGAACTCGTACGCCATGCCGAGCGAGAAGCCGACGTCGGCGGCAGCATCGACCATACGCTTGAGGAAGAGCCGCGGGCACGTAGGCAGCGGGTCGCCCTCTTGGGTGTACTCGTCGAAGGGCACCCACGCCCACTCGGGCGTGGCCGCCAACTGCACGAGCCCCTCGGGATCGGGCACCATGCGCATGTCGCCGACCGGTCCGCCGACCTCGTCGGTGACCGTGAAGTGGTCGTTGCTCAACACCAGCGCCCAGGCGTTCGAGAAGCCCGACCCCGAACGCACGAAGCCCTCAAGGTCGTCCAGGCGGAAACACTTGACCCTGTTGATGCTGCCACTGTCTACCATGGAGGCTATGACGTACCGCACCCCCGCGCTCCGTAGCTCGTCGATGCGCTCTCGTAGACGGTCCTCTGGGTAGTGCCTCACCTGTCCTCCTAGGTGCTTGACGGTCGGTCAGAGGGTCGCGATGCCGCCGAAAGCCCGAGCTCGAGCTCACCCCACGTGCTGCCGGTGCGCAGTCGCTCGAGCTCCGCTATACGTGGCTTGGCCTGCGGGCCCAGTCTCACGGCGAGTCCCGCCACGACAGCCTCGAGCGTGGCCAGAGCCGGCGTGAGTGAATCGAAGGGCGACGGAGCGCGCACCGTGGCGGTGAGTACGTGTCGCGCCACCTCGGCCACCGGCGAGAGCCAGGGGTCGGTGAACAAGACGATCTGCGCACCTTTCTCGACCGCCCGATGACAGAACTCGATCGTGGAGTTCTGGTAGCGACGGTAGTCGAAGACGACCAGCACCGTGCGCCGATCGACGTCGACCAGCTCATCCCAGCGTGGCGTCGGCGCGGCTACCACATACCGGCAGCCGGGCCGCATCATGTTGAGGTGAGCGAACAGGTAGAACGCCAGGATCTGGCTGAAGCGGCCGCCGGTGAGCAGTACGTTGCGACGCCTATCGGCCAGCAGCTCGACCACCTCGTCGAACTCCGACACCGAGAGCTGGGCGAACGTTCGTTCCAGCTCCTCGCGGAACACGCGCAGGCTCTCGGGGATGACCCCCTCCGCCGGCGAGTCCGCCTGCTCCGCGTACTGCGACAGGGCCGACGTGAGCTTCTCCTGCACCTCGTGGTGAAGCGCCTGCTGGAATTCGGGGTAGCCCTCGAATCCAAGCTTGCTCACGAAACGCACGACCGTGGGCCCACTGACGCCCGCACGCTGCGCCAATTGGGCGACGTTCTCGAGACCCGCGATGGGATACGAGGCCAAGAACACACGCGCGACACGACGCTCCGCAGCCGTGAGTCGCCCCATGTGGGCGTTCACCAGCTTGACCAGACCCTCGTCCGCCTTCAACTGATCCCCCCCTTGTGCCCGTAAGGATGATTACAGACTCTCGCGGCACTCGTCAACAACTAACGATGATTACAGGAGTAGCAGCCTCCCCTCCGTGAGAGCAACGTCATCCCCGGGTGCACGTAGTCACCCTTCCCTCGACCGTCACGTCAGGCCAGCATGGGTCGATGCAGAAGCGCTTCGTCATCTACGCAGTGGCACCGCAGGCACAGCTGGCGCAAGAGCTCGTGCGTCTGGAGCAGACTCACGGCGTCCGCTTCTGCGAGCCGTGCCCACTCGACATCTCAAACGCCACGCAGCCCAGTCGCCCTGCCGACGGCCGCGACACAGCCGTACCAGTCTGGGTCTGGGCAGGCGATGCGGCCTCGTTCAGAGCGCAGGCGCGCACGGTCCTTCTCGAGACCGTCCACCCGCTGGTCCACTCTTCAGAGTCCGCCTGGTGCCTCGCCTTCCCGTTCCCCGCCTCCAAGCTGGCCGCCCAGCCCCTCACGCTGGAGCAGCGCTCACTCCTCGATGTCGAGGACGTCGGACGGCTGCTCGAGGCTGCCACCGCGCCGCGGCCTCGTCTCACCTCGCCACGGTGCGCTCACAGCAACGCAGAGGACGACGCCCACCTTGAGGGTCTGGACCCCGGCCAGCGGCGTGCCGCCACGCATGGCGACGGGCCGGCGCGGGTGCTGGCAGCGGCCGGCTCGGGCAAGACCAAGACCATGGTGGCACGTATCGTCACGCTGGTGCGCCGAGGCGTGCCGCCACGCAGCATCCTCGCCCTGGCGTTCAACACCGAGGCCGCCACACAGCTCGCCGAGCGGCTGGGCGCCGTGGGAGTGCCGTCGACCCGGCGGGTGCTGGTGCCCAGCGTCGTGGCCCCCCCGGGCGACGACGGCGTCCACTGCGCAACGTTCAACGCCTTTGGCCTGCGGTTCCAGCGCGACGTGCTGGGTCAAGCGCCGCACGTCGCCTCGGACCCAGGCATAGAGGAACGCCTGATCCGCGCCGCGGCTCACTCGTCGAGGGACCGCCGCCACGATCCATCTGACCCGTTCGCCGCGCACACGACAGACGCGGCCTGGTCCCTGCGTGGCCACCTCGACGGCCTCCGCGCTGACCTCTGCGCCCCGTCTCTGCAGACCTCCCAGCAGGTCGAGCGGTACCGTCGCGCGCAGGAGACAGCAGGCATCCAGAGCTTCGACGACCAGGTCTTCGCCACCGTAGAAGCGCTGCTGGCCCACCCCCGTCAGCGTCACGCCGTGCAAGA
>CAYMTC010000071.1:0-8041 GCA_964393265.1 uncultured Thermoleophilia bacterium | reverse complement strand
GAGCTCAAGAAGGGCACCGACGGCCTCATCCACATCTCCCAGCTAGGCAAGAAGGGCCGCATCGACAAGGTGGAGGACGTGGTGAACCGTGGTGACGTCGTCACCGTCGAGGTCGTCGAGGTGGACAAGGCACGCAACCGCATCGGCCTCAGGCCGGTGAAGCTGCCCACGGACAGCGCCTGACAGGCAGGGAGAGCACGACGGGCGCCTTCCGGGTCTCACAGCTGCCCAACGGCCTGCGGGTCGCCAGCGAGCGCCTTCCCGGCGTGCGGTCAGTAGCTCTCGGGATCTGGATAAGGTCAGGGTCGCGGTCAGAGCCCGCGGACAAGGCCGGCATCTCGCACTTCCTGGAGCACCTGCTCTTCAAAGGGTCGGCTTCCTACACGGCCTCCGAGATCGCGCGTATCTTCGACGAGATGGGCGGCGAACCCAACGCCGCCACCTCGAAGGAGCAGACGGTGGTGTATGCGCGCTTCCTCGATGAGGACCTCGAGCAGGCGTGCAAGGTCATGGCAGAGATGGTCATGCGACCGTCGTTCGACAACCTCGACGCGGAGCGCGAGGTCGTCCTCGAAGAAGTCGCCATGTACGAGGACTCGCCGCCCGAGCTCATCCACGACTACTTCACGGAGGCGGTCTTCGGCCCAGACCCGCTCGGGCGGCCCGTCATCGGCACGAGCGAGACGCTGCTGCGGCAGGACCTGGCATCGGTCTCCGCCTACCATCGGGAACACTACGTGGTCCCAGCGGTAGTCGTTGCGGCAGCCGGCAACGTGGACCATGACGCTCTCTGCGCACTCGTGGGCGAGGTCTTCACCAGCCTGGGGGACGGTGGCGGTGCACAGATCGGGGCCACGCCACAGCACAGCAGGCACGTGGCCCGCTTCACCGAGAAGGACACCGAGCAGTATCACGTGTGCCTAGGGGGGCGGGCGGTGGCCCGCGACGACCCCCGGCGCCACGCCCTCTTCGTACTCGACACGCTGCTCGGCGGGTCGTGGAGTTCGCGCCTGTTCCAGAAGGTACGCGACGCCCGCGGTCTCGCCTACTCGGTGTACTCGTACACGTCGCTGTACAGCGATACGGGATTGGCCGGCATCTACGTCGGCTCACGCGAGGAAGCTCTGCCGGATGCCCTGCAGATCATCTTGGATGAGCTGCGCGACATTGGGCGGTCTGTGCCAGCCGACGAGGTAGCACGGGCCAAGAAACACCTCAAGGGACAGCTGGTACTCAGCATGGAAAGCCCCCACAGCCGTATGCAGTCCCTTGGTAGAGCGGTCCTCTTCGATCTTCCGGTGTTGACGGTCGACGAGATGCTCGCCAAGATCGAGAACGTCACAGCGGAGCAGGTCGGCCAGATCGCGAGGGCGGTCTACGACGTGAGCTCGTGGTCGGCCGCCTGCATAGGACCCTGTCCCGACGCCTTCCGAGCTGCCGTGGCAGGCTTCGAGTGGGAGGTCAGATGAGCGCTTCATCGCAGCTCGCCGTCATGGTGGTGGGTGCCGCCGGGCGTATGGGGCGCCTCACCGCACAGACCGTAGACGAACAGAGCGACATGCGAGTGGTGGCGTTGGTGGACCCCAGCTTCGGCCGCTCAGGATCGCCCTCAGCGGACTCGGACGAGCCGGCGACCGCGCACGGTGCCTCCCAGTTCGAGAGCGTCGCGGCCGCGCTGACCAAGGTGCGGCCGCAGGTGGCCGTGGACTTCACGGTGCCGAGTGTGGTGCGTACGACCGCTCGAGCCGTCCTGCAGGCGGGGGTCGACCTGGTCATCGGCACCACCGGCCTGTCAGACGAGGATGTGGCCACCCTCGACGAGGTGCGCCGCGGCGCGGGCGCACATCTCTTCATCGCGCCCAACTTCGCCCTGGGGGCCGTGCTGCTCATGCGCTTTGCGGAACAGGCAGCGCGACACTACGGCGCCGCCGAGATCATCGAGTCGCACCATGCTGCCAAGGTGGACGCTCCGTCGGGGACCGCTCTGCGCACTGCATCTCTTATGCGCAAGGCCGCGGGCGTGGACGCACCCTCGCCGCAGCAGCTACCGCAGGCGCGCGGAGCGCTGGCAGACGGCTATCGCGTCCATAGCGTCCGGCTGCCCGGCCTGGTAGCTCACCAGGAAGTGCTCTTCGGCGGTGCCGGTGAGGTGCTGACGCTGCGCCACGATGCCGTGTCACGCGAGGCATTCATGCCGGGCGTCCTATTGGCGTTGCGTCACGTCGGGGAGCTTCCGGGAACCGTGGTAGGCTTGGAACACCTTCTCGGGTGACCGGCAGCGCCGCTTCACCCGGCACGTCTGTCCCTCCTGTGAGGTCGCGATGACACAAAGCCTCGGCACCATCCTCACGGCCATGGTCACACCCTTCACTGCAGAAATGGCGCTCGACGAGCGTCGTCTGCAAGAGCTGGCCGACGAGCTGCTCAGCCACGGCTCGGACGGGCTGGTCGTAGCGGGTACCACCGGCGAGTCGCCCACGCTCACCGACGACGAGAAGGAGCGCATGTTCCGGCTCGTGTGCGAGGTCGCCAAGGACCGGGGCACCGTCGTGGCCGGCACTGGCTCCAACGACACACGTCACAGCATCGAGCTCACACGGCGAGCGGAGGTCGCGGGCGTCGACGGCGTGCTCGTCGTGAGCCCTTACTACAACAAGCCGCCTACCGAAGGGTTGCGCCGGCACTTCGAAGCCGTCGCAGCAGCCACTTCGCTGCCCATGATCATCTATAACATCCCCTCGCGCTGCGTGGTCGACGTGCCGCCCGCCCTGCTCGCCGAGTTGGCGCAGGTGGAGAACATCGTGGCTGTGAAGCAGGCGAACCCAGACTTGGCTGCCAGCAAGCGGCTCACTGAGCTCTCGGACATGGGGATCTACGCCGGCAACGACGACATGCTGCTCGACATCCTCGAGATGGGTGGCTGGGGCGGTATCTGCGTGGCCAGCCATCTCGTCGGTGAGCGCATGGCTCAGGTGGCGCAGGAGCTGCGCCAGGGTCGCTCACAAGCGGCACACGACCTCGACGCCAAGCTGGCGCCCCTCTACAAAGCCCTCTTCGCGACCACGAACCCCATCCTCGTGAAGGCCGCGCTGGATCTTCAAGGGCGGGGCGTGGGGGGGCTGCGCCTGCCGCTGATCGAGGCTACACCTCAGCAGCGTGAGGCCCTCAAAGCCGAGCTGCTTCGACAGGCGCTTCTCTGACACTCCATTCGAACAGGACCACACACATGGAACACGACGCTGTACGCATCATCCCTCTAGGCGGGCTGGGCGAGATCGGTAAGAACATGACCCTCTTCGAGTACGGGGGCAAGATCCTCGTCATCGACTGCGGCCTAGCCTTCCCCCGCGACGAGATGCTCGGCATAGACCTGGTGCTGCCGGACGTCACGTACCTCCTGGAACGCAGCGAGGACGTCGTCGGCATCGTCATCACGCACGGCCACGAGGATCACTTCGGGGCACTCCCGTTCGTCCTCAAACGACTCCACGTCCCTGTCTACGGAAGTCGTCTCGCCCTCGCCTTGGCCAAGTCCAAGCTCGACGAGCATGGGATACTGAAGGAGGTCGAACTCCACGACATCACGTCGGCCTCCCGACTCGATCTGGGACCCTTCTCCGTCTCGTTCGCTGCGGTCACGCATAGCGTGCCCGATGCACTGGCGGTGGTCGTGGAGACTCCAGCGGGTGTCATCGTGCACTCGGGCGACTACAAGTTCGACCACACACCCATCGACGGCCGTGTCACCGAGGTCGACAAGCTCGCTCGCCTGGGTGACGAGGACGTACTGGCACTGCTGGCCGATTCCACGAACGCCGAGACAGAGGGCTCGGCGGGCTCAGAGAGCCAGGTGGGGCACGCCTTCCACCAGATCTTCGCCGAGGCAGAAGGCCGGGTGATCCTGGCGAGCTTCGCGAGTCACATCCACCGCATCCAACAGGCGATCCAGATCGCGCATCTGCACGGCCGCAAGTTCGCCGTTGCGGGGCGCTCCATGGTCAAGAACGTGAACATCGCGCGGAACCTGGGCTACCTCAAGGTGCCCGACGGTGCGATGATCAAGCTCACCGATATCGACGACTACCCGCCGTCGCAGCTGCTTGTGCTCACCACGGGCAGCCAGGGAGAGCCTCTATCGGCTCTCAGCCGCATGGCGTACGACGACCACCCTCAGGTGGAGCTCCAGGCCGGCGACACTGTCGTCATCTCGGCCAAGCCTGTACCGGGCAACGAGGTCAGCGTCATGAACACCGTCAATCAGCTCATGCGCTCGGGTGCGCGTGTCATCTACGGTCCGTCCACGGGCGTCCACGTCTCTGGGCATGCGGCACGTGAGGACCAGCGCATGCTTCTCAACCTCGTCAAGCCGCGCTTCTTCCTGCCCGTGCACGGTGAGTATCGCCACCAGCACCTGCACGCGGACCTGGCTCGCCAAGCCGGGATACCGCAGGACCACATCTTCATCTTAGAGAACGGGGACGTGCTCGAGCTCACGCGCCACGCTGGAGCAGTCGTGGACCGGGTCCGAGCAGGCATGGTGTTCGTCGACGGCTTCGAGCTGGGTGACGCCGGCCACATCGTCACCCGCGACCGGCAGCGTCTGGCAGAGGACGGCATCCTCATCGCCGTGGTCACGGTATCAGTACAGACCGGCGAGCTGCTCGCCGAGCCCGAGTTGGTGGCTCGCGGCTTCCTCTACGACGACCAGCGACGAGCAGAGCTGCTCGATGACGCCACGCAGGAGCTCGTCCGTCGACTGGAGGAGCTGGCTACAGAGCACGTCACTGGTCAGCGCCTGCTGCAAGAGGACGTGGACGAGGTGCTCGGCCGTCTGGTCTACAAGCGCACCAAGCGTCAGCCGCTCATCCTGCCCGTCATCGTTGAGATCTAGGACGCGCGGCCAGCGCGGCGCCGCAGACACGGGCTGCAACGGCAGCCGGCGAACCTGAGGATTTCCGCACGCAGCGTCGAAGACCTAGACGACATGTCGACTGCACGTGCACGCACCGCCGGCCGGCGCGCGTCTGGGCGCGCGACCTCCCGGGCCTCCACCCAAGAGCGCCCGTCCTTTACGCGCGACCTCGTGGCCATCGCCTGTGTCGCGCTCGCTCTGTTCCTGGCCTGCGTGCTGTATCTGGGCTGGCGCGGTGGCCTCGTCGGCGAGGGTATCTCGCTGGCCCTGAAGACGAGCCTGGGATCGCTGACCTACGCGGTCCCCGTGCTCCTTGTCTACGCCGCCGTCGTCGCGGTCAGCGGAGCGGGGAAGAAGCCTCTTCCTGCTGCCAGCGTCGGCCTCGTCGTGCTGTGCGTGGGCTTCATGCTCGCGGCTGCGGCGGACTCCTTCGGCCTCTTTCCCGGGGAGCGAACGAGCAAGCTCTTCACGATGGACTACATGAGAGAGCATGGGGGAGTGGTAGGGGAGGCGCTCTGGGCTGGCACACGGTCACTGGTGGGACGAGTCGGCACCGACATCCTGGTGTGCACGTTCTGGGTAGCGGGTCTCTTGCTCATCTCGGGCTCGTCGCTCGGTCTGCTGGCGCAGAGGTCGCGCAGCGGGGCGGCCGCAGCCCGGCGTGCTGCGGGGCGGTCGGCTGCCACGCTCGTCGAGCGTCGCCGTGCAGCCGTCGATCGCTTGGGCCTCACTCGCCAAGGGCGCGTCGTGAGTGGCCCGCTGGACCATGAGGCGCAGACGGTAGCGTTGCCGGGCCACCTGTCGCGCGACGCGGCCGAGAGCGACACCGTCGCGACCCGTTTCGGCCCCGCCGTCAGTGTGCACAGGCCGCAGTTGCTCGATGCGGCGCGAGACGTTCCCGAGCTGTACGACGAGGACCTTCAGCCAGCCACAGCGCTGGCACAGCGCTCTGGCGAGGTCGTTCCCCCGCTTGAGCATGAGCACGAGCGCGCCGACCACGGGGTGGACCGAGGCGACGAGGTGCAGCTGTCGCTGGCGTCTGTGGGGGACGCGCCGGCAGACGTCGCTGAGGCCCTGGCTGCCCCCGCGTCGAGGCCGTGGACGACACCTGACCCAGCGCTGCTACGGCGGCTCGGGGTGGGCCACGGCGAGGCCCCACAGACGATCGACGAGGTCTCGCGCCGGCTCATGGAGACGCTGGCCAGCTTCGGCGTCGAGGCGCGCGTGGTGAATCACGTGTCGGGGCCACGGGTGACGCGGTACGAACTGCAGTTGGCGCCGGGGATCAAGGTGAGCCGTGTGTCGTCTCTCAAGGCCGACCTCGCGTACGCGCTCGCCGCGACCGAGATCCGCATCCAGGCGCCCATCCCGGGGAAGTCGGCGGTGGGAGTGGAGGTGCCTAACGTGGAACCCAACTTCGTGGGGTTGGGGGACGTGTACGGAGCGTTCCCCACAGGCGCCTCGCCGTTGGCGTTCTGGCTCGGCAAGGACATCGCCGGTAAGACGGTTCTCGCCGACCTGGCCAAGCTCATCCACCTGCTGGTGGCAGGCACTACCGGCTCAGGCAAGAGCGCCTGCATCAACTGCTTCATCAGCGGCGTGCTGCTGCGCGCTACCCCGGACCAGGTACGGTTCATCCTCATCGACCCCAAGCAGGTGGAACTGTCGCATTTCGACGGTGTGCCACACCTCTTGACGCCGGTCGTCACGGACATGCGGAAGGCGGGACACGTGCTGGGCAACGTCGTCCACGAGATGGAGCGTCGTTATCGATTGATGTCCGAGACGGGTAACGCGCAGAACCTGCGCGATCTCAATCGCAAGCTCGAGAAGAGCGGCGAGAAGCCGTTGCCCTACATCGTGCTGGTCATCGACGAGCTCGCGGATCTCATGATGGTCGCTCCCAACGACGTAGAGAGCGCTATCACAAGGTTGGGCCAGCTAGGACGTGGTGCCGGTGTGCACATGGTCGTGGCTACGCAGCGGCCCTCGGTCGACGTCATCACAGGCCTCATCAAGAGCAACATCCCCTCGCGCATCGCGTTCGCCGTCTCGTCTCAGACCGACTCGCGGGTCATCCTCGACACTGGCGGTGCCGAGAGCCTGCTGGGCGACGGCGACATGCTCTTCAGTCCACACGGAAGCCTGCGCATGCTGCGCGTGCAGGGCGCCTTCACATCTTCGGACGAGATGAAGCTCATCACCGTCCACTGGCGCCAACAGGCCGATCCCGAGTTCCGGCAGGACCTGCTGGAGCGACCGTCCGAGGGTGGCGTCGAGTCTGGCGGGGCGGCAGAGGACGAGTTGCTTCCGGACGCCATCACGACGGTCGTCACCACCGGGGCTGCGTCCGTCGCGTTGCTTCAGCGACGGTTGCGCGTCGGCTACGCTCGAGCGGGGCGGCTCATCGACATCATGGAGAGCCGCGGCATCATCTCCGGCTACGACGGCAGCAAAGCTCGCAACGTCCTTATCACCGAGGACGACCTGGCTGCGGTGTTGGCCGATGTGCGCGGAGAGCCTGTACCTGACCCGGACCCAGACGACCCGTCGGGTGGCGACGCTGAGATTGCCAGCGTGGGTGCGCGTGACTAGACTAAGGTGTACCGACGCGCGGGAGTGGGTCTGCACATCGCATGCCCCGCTCTACACTGCCTGTTGAAGCCCCCCACCGAACGGGATAGAGAGTGTTCGAGATCGGTCCGGCCCTCCGCGAGGCGCGCGTACGCAGACACCTCACACTGCAGCAGGTCGAGGAAGACACCAAGATCCGTGTCAAGTACCTCCAGGCCATGGAGGCCGAGGAGTTCCACCTCATGCCGGGGTCCGCGTACGTCAAGGGGTTTCTACGCTCCTACGCTGCCTACCTGGGCCTCGACGCACAGCTGTTCGTGGATGAGTACAACTCACGGTACGGTGAGAAGGTCGAGAGCCTCAGCGAGAGCCCCAACGCTCTCAAGGGCCCGCCTCGCATCCGCAAGGCCTCCGGCCTCCTCTTCGTAGCGCTCATCGCCATACTCACGCTGGCCATCATCTACATCGTGGGGCTGGGCTCATCAGACGACGAGCAGCCCCCGGTCAGATCGGAAGAGCGTCGTGTAGGGAAAGAGTGTAGGAGAGGGTGTAGAT
>CAYMTC010000070.1:0-8067 GCA_964393265.1 uncultured Thermoleophilia bacterium | reverse complement strand
GGCTACGTGCCGGTGTACACCGCCACGGCGGTGCGGCGCCTGTTCGACGAGCACGTCGTCATGCTCGGCAAGACCAACCTCGACGAGTTCGCCATGGGGTCGTCCACCGAGAACTCATCGGTACACGCCACCAGGAACCCGTGGGCTCTCGACACGGTGCCGGGCGGCTCCAGTGGCGGCTCGGCGGCGGCCGTGGCCGCCGGCGAGGCGCTGTGGGCACTGGGCTCTGACACGGGCGGCTCTATCCGCCAGCCGGCGTCTCTGTGCGGCATCGTCGGCATGAAACCCACCTATGGCGCCGTGAGCCGCTACGGGCTGGTCGCGTTCGCGTCCTCACTGGACCAGATAGGTCCGCTCACGCGGTCCGTCGGCGACTGCGCTCTGCTGCTGCGCCACATCGCCTGGCGAGACAGCGCCGACTCCACGAGCGTGGGGCTCCCGTTCCAGGTCGAGCTGCCCACGGCAGAGCGGCTCGACGGCCTGCGGTTCGGCATACCTAAGGAGTACCTTGCAGCCGGGGTGGAGGACGGTGTGCGCCGCCGATTCGACGAGACCGTCCGGCTGCTGGAAGCGCTGGGCGGCAGGGTCGAGGAGATGAGCCTGCCGCACACCCAGTACGCACTACCGGCCTACTACATCCTGGCTCCTGCGGAGGCCAGCGCCAACTTGGCCCGCTTCGATGGCGTCCGCTACGGATTCCGGGCAGCGGGGTGCCACGACCTCATCGAGATGTACGAGCGTACGCGCGGGGAGGGTTTCGGCCCGGAGGTCAAGCGGCGCATCATGATCGGCACATACGCGTTGTCGGCCGGGTACTACGACGCCTACTACGGCCAGGCACAGAAGGTCCGACGGGTGGTCAAGGACGACTTCGACACGGCGTTCCGCACCTACGACTTCATCGTCTCGCCCACGTCGCCCACGGTCGCCTTCCCTCTGGCATCCCGTGTCGACGATCCGCTGGCGATGTACATGAGCGACACCTGCACCATCCCCGTCAATCTGGCCGGCCTGCCGGCCATCTCCATCCCCTGCGGTCTGTCGCGCGGCCTGCCGGTCGGCTTCCAGCTCATCGGGCCGGCCTTCTCAGAGAACGGGCTGCTGACGGCCGCGCACGCACTCGAGGCGGCTATCGGCTTTGATCCGGCGCCGTCACTAAGACGCAGCACGCAGGTGGAGGCCGCTCATGACTAAGTGGCGGCCCGACATAGGACTCGAGGTCCACGTAGAGCTCAAGACCCACACCAAGATGTTCTGCGCCTGTCAGGTGGCGTACGGCGATGCGCCTAACACGCACACCTGCCCGGTCTGCCTGGCGCATCCAGGAGCACTGCCGGTCGTCAACCGCAAGGCGGTGGAGTACGCCACTCGCATCGCGCTGGCGCTGGGGTGTACCGTGCAGCGGCGCAGCATCTTCCACCGTAAGAACTACTTCTATCCCGATCTGCCTAAGGCGTACCAGATCTCGCAGTTCGACGAGCCGCTGGCGGTGGGTGGCAGCTTCTCCTACTGGATGGACGACGAGCGGCGGACCTGCCGCATAACCCGGGTACATATGGAGGAGGACGCCGCGAAGCTGGTGCATGCCGGCGAGAGTGGCCGCATCGCCGGTTCGGACTACTCGGTCGTCGACTTCAACCGTGGCGGTACACCCCTCGTAGAGATCGTCACTGAACCAGACATCCCGTCGCCAGCAGCGGCCGGTGAGTTCCTTCGTCAGCTGCGCGAACTGGTCATTGAGCTTGGCGTCAGCGACTGCATCATGGAAGAAGGCCAGGTGCGGTGGGACGCCAACATCAGCGTGCGTCCGTCGCAGAGCGACGAGCTCGGCACACGTACGGAGCTCAAGAACATGAACAGCTTCCGCTTCCTGCAGCAGGCACTGGAGAGCGAGATCCCGCGCCAGGTGGCGGTCCTGGAGAACGGCGGCCGAGTGGAGCAACAGACGCTGCACTTCGACCCAGACACGGGCACTACCAGTGCTCTGCGCTCAAAGGAGGAGGCGCACGACTACCGGTACTTCCCCGAACCCGATCTGGTGCCATTGGTGATCGACGAGGCGTGGGTCGACGAGCAGCGTAGGGCGCTACCCGAGCTGCCGGTGGCGCGCATAGAGCGGTTCATGGCGCAGTACGGCCTCTCGCGAGACGATGCCTGTGTGCTCGGTGGCACTCGTGCGTTGGCGCTCTTCTACGAGGGCGCGGTGGCCGCTGGCGCCGGACCGAGGGCCACCGCCAACTGGACCATGGGCGAGTACCTCGCACACCTCAAGGAGGCCGCACTCGAGCCGGGCGCGGGCTTCGTGACGGCGGAGCGGCTGGCGTCATTGGTCAAGCTCCTCGAACAGGGCAGCATCTCGAGCAGCGCGGCCAAGCAGGTCTTCGCCCTGATGGTGGCCGAGCGTGACGAGCCAGCGGCCATCGTCGAGAAGCACGCCCTGGGACGGCTGTCCGACATGACAGAGCTGCAGCGCGTCGTTGCAGACACGCTCGCCAGCCATCCGGACGAGGTAGCCAGCTACCGCTCCGGGAAAGAGCAGCTGTTCGGGTTCTTCGTGGGCCAGGCCATGAAAGCCACTCGTGGACGTGCCGACCCGCGGCTGGTGAACGAGCTGCTACGTAAGGCGCTCGACGAGCGCTGATACCGCGCCGCGCCCTCGTCTCACCAACACGGCCGAGGGTGCCTGTGCGTCAGGCCGCGGTGCACGCTGCCGGGACGCGTCGAGAAGGGAGTGAGATCATGCTGAACAGACGACCTGACCTGTCGAGCTTCGTCATCGAGGACACAGCGATCGAGCCGGCGGTGCGCATCGACGACACCACGCTGCGTGACGGCGAGCAGACGGCCGGCGTGGTGTTCTCAAACCACGAGAAGGTGCGCATCGCCAAGCTTCTCGACGAGGTGGGCGTCCACCAGATAGAGGTCGGCATCCCGGCCATGGGTGGCGACGAGAAGCAGGTCATCCGGCAGATCGTGGACCTCGGCCTCCGCGCCAGTATCTTGGCGTGGAACCGCGCGGTGATCGACGACGTGAAGCAGAGTCTGGACTGCGGTGTCACCGCGGTCGCCATCTCTATGTCGGCGAGCGACATCCACATCGAGCACAAGCTCCGGAAGTCGCGCCAGTGGGTCCTCGACCAGATCAGTACCTCTGTCGACTTCGCCAAGCAGCACGATCTGTACGTGTCGGTGAACGCTGAGGACGCGTCTAGGGCGGACCTGGAGTTCCTCACTCGCTTCGCTGCGGCCGCCAAGGAGAGTGGGGCGGACCGTCTGCGGTTCTGTGACACCCTGGGCATCCTCGACCCCTTCGACACCTACAACGTCGTGAGCTTCCTGGTCAAGAACACGGGCATCGAGATCGAGATGCACACGCACGACGACTTCGGCATGGCGACTGCCAATGCTCTCGCTGGAGTCAAGGCGGGCGCCACGTACGTCAACACGACCGTCAACGGCCTTGGCGAGCGCGCTGGGAACGCCGCGCTCGAGGAGGTCGTGATGGCCCTGAAACACCTGGGCAAGGTGGACCTCGGCATGCAGACGAGCCGGTTCCGCGAACTCTCCGAGTACGTGGCGGCGGCGTCGGCGCGGTCAGTCCCCTCCTGGAAGAGCATCGTGGGCACGAACGTCTTCGCCCACGAGAGCGGCATCCACGCCGACGGCGTCATCAAGAATCCCCTCAACTACGAGGCGTTCGCACCCGAGGACGTGGGGCTTGAGCGGCAGATCGTCGTCGGCAAGCACTCAGGTTCACGGACCATCTACCGCAAGTTCCAGGAGTTCGGCATAGAACTGTCCCAGCGCGACTGCGATGCCCTCCTGGAGCTGGTCCGCAGCACGGCAGTGGAGCTCAAGCGCGCGCTCTTCGAGAAGGAGCTCGTCTACATCTACCGTGACTACATCACGCAGCTGGGCGAGAGCTGCCCGCTGCCCGGAGAAGAGGGCTGCCCGCAGCCTGGCGACTCAGCGGACCAAGGTGCGGCGAGGGTGGGGTCCACGACCCGGGGCGAGCAGTGACGGCACTCACTCTGGCCGAGAAGGTCATCGCCGCTCACGCGGGCGTGGAGGAGGTGCGCCCCGGACGACTGGTGGTCGCTGACGTGGACCTGGCGATCGCCCAAGACGGCACAGGGCCGCTGGCCATCGCGCAGATACGAGAGCTCGGCAGCGAGTCGTTGGCGGTGCCGCGGGCGGTCTTCTTCATCGACCACGCCGCACCCTCGCCGCGGGCCGAGCTCAGCGACGCGCACGCCCTCATACGGCGCTTCTGCGAGCAGTATGGCGCCGAGCTCAGCGACGTCGAGATGGGCGTCTGCCACCAGCGTGTCGCCGAGGACATGGCTCGGCCCGGTGACCTGGTCATCGGCGCCGACTCCCATACATGTACTGCGGGTGGCCTGGGCGCTTTCGGTACGGGCATGGGCTCCACCGACGTGGGCGTGGGTATGGTCCACGGCAAGACATGGCTGCGCGTGCCCGAGACTGTGCGTGTGGAGGTGTCAGGTACTCTCGGCGACTGGATCGTGGCCAAGGACCTGATGTTGTCCGTCATCGGGCGACTCGGTGCCGACGGCGCTACCTACAAGGCGCTTGAGTTCGGGGGCTCCACCATCGCGGACCTGCCCATGGCCGGCCGTCTCACTCTCGCCAATATGGCCGTCGAGGCGGGTGCCAAGGCGGGGCTCGTCGCCAGCGACCAGACCACGCGGGCCTACCTCGAAGAGCGCGGCCGAGGAGCCGACTGGCGTGCTCTGGACGCCGACGAAGGTGCCGGCTACGAGCATAGGGAGACGTTCGCGGCCGGCGATGTCGTGCCTACGGTGGCCGCACCGCACACGGTGGACAACGTGGTGCCGGCGGCCGAGCTCGCGGGGACGCGGGTAGACCAAGTGTTCATAGGTACCTGTACGAACGGGCGTCTGGAGGACCTGCGAGCGGCGGCCGAGGTGCTGCGCGGGCGCCGCCGGGCGCCGCACACGCGTCTCATCGTCACGCCGGCATCGCGCGACGTCTACGCGGGTGCCATGGCCGAGGGGCTGCTCGAAGTGTTCCTGGCGGCCGGCGGTCTCGTGACCAATCCTGGGTGTGGGGCTTGCGTGGGGGTACATGAAGGGATCCTGGCTGGCGGAGAGGTGTGCGTGAGTACGGCGAACCGCAACTTCCGCGGCAGGATGGGCAACCCCGACGGCGCCATCTACCTAGGCTCCCCATACACCGCCGCCGCCGCCGCTGTGGCCGGCGAGATCATCGACCCGCGCCAGTTGCGCTGAAGGAGGAGGACATGGGCAAGCAGTATGCGGCGCCACCGGCGATGAGCATCGATCCCTCGCGACGGTACGTCGCCACGATGCGTACCGGGCTTGGTGACATCGTGCTCGAGCTCTACGCGGACAAGGCCCCAGTCACCGTCAACAACTTCGTCTTCCTTGCTCGCGAGGGGTACTACGACGGCACGACGTTCCACCGTGTCATCAAGGGATTCATGGCCCAGGGGGGCGATCCAACGGGTACGGGAAGGGGTGGCCCGGGGTACAAGTTCGGCGATGAGTTCCACCCTGAGCTACGGCACGACAGCGCGGGGACGCTGTCGATGGCCAACGCGGGTCCCGGCACCAACGGATCACAGTTCTTCATCACCCACGGCCCCACGCCCCATCTCGACGACCGGCATACGGTGTTTGGACGCGTCGTCGAAGGGCTCGACGTGGTGCTGGCTATCCCCGAGCGTGACCCCGTGCGCGACCCGCAGCCTGGACTCGATCTCACGCAGGTGACCATCACCGAGGAGGAGCGGGCCTCGTGAGTAAGACGGTCGGGCCCACGGCCCAAGGGGTGGTACTGCGGGGACAGGCCTGGGTGTTCGGCGACGACATCAGCACCGACCACATCGCTCCCGGCCGCCTCTTCCACTTGCGCACGGACCTGCCCGAGCTGGCCAAGCACGTCCTGGAGGACGTCGACCCCACGTTTGCCACGGATGTGCAGCCTGGTGACCTAGTGGTGGCGGGACGCAACTTCGGTCTCGGCTCTAGCCGTGAGCACGCGCCGCGTATCCTGAAGATCGCGGGTGCTGGAGCGGTCTTGGCGCACAGCTTCGCGCGGATATTCTTCCGCAACGCCATCAACGTGGGCTTGCCGGCGCTGCAGTGCGACACCACGCCCATCGTCCCCGGTGACGTACTCGAGGTCGACCTCGCTGCCGGGGAGGTCCGTGACGTCACACAGGGACTCGTCATACCGTTCGCTCCGCTTCCACAGGTCATGGTCACCATTCTCAGTGATGGGGGGCTTGTGCAGCACGTGAAACGGCACGGCGGATTCGCGCTGCCGGACAGCTGAGCTGGGTGCGACTCTCCGAGAGAGCCGGGGCCTCTCAAAGGCTCATCGTCAGTCTCCTCTCTCGGATCGGGCCAACGACCGAGTGAGGAGGGACATGGGCCACAGAGTCACGTTGATCCCCGGAGACGGGATAGGACCAGAGCTCGCGGAGGCGCTCGAGCTCGTCATCGCGGCCACCGGTGTGCCTCTGGAGTTCGAGCGCCAGGAGGCGGGTGCCGGCGTTGTGGACCGCTTCGGCACGCCACTTCCCGACCACGTGCTCGAGTCCGTGCGGCGCAACAAGGTGGCCATCAAGGGGCCCATCACGACGCCGGTAGGCTCGGGCTTTCGCAGCGTCAACGTCGCCTTGCGTAAGGCACTGGACCTCTACGCGTGCCTCCGCCCGGCCAGATCGATGGAAGGTGTGCGTAGCCGCTACCGGGACATCGACCTCGTGGTGGTGCGCGAGAACACCGAGGATCTGTACGCGGGCATCGAGCACATGGTAGGGCCCGATGCGGCTGAAAGCATCAAGATCATCACCAGGGCGGCCAGCGAGCGCATCGTCCGCTACGCGTTCGACTATGCTCGTCGGTACGGGCGCAGCAAGGTAACCGCGGTGCACAAAGCCAACATCATGAAGTGCACCGACGGCCTCTTTCTCCGCGTGGCTCGCGAGGTCGCGGAGCAGTACCCGGACCTCGAGTTCGAGGACCGCATCGTCGACAACATGTGTATGCAGCTCGTGCAGAAGCCGGAGTCGTATGACGTCCTTGTACTGCCCAACCTGTACGGCGACATCGTCAGCGACCTCTGCGCCGGGCTGGTAGGAGGGCTTGGTGTGGCCCCCGGCGCCAACATCGGTGCTGAGGCGGCAGTGTTCGAGCCGGTGCACGGTAGTGCGCCGAAGTACGCGGGCCAGGACAAGGTCGATCCCACGGCGATCCTGTTGAGCGGCGCTCTCATGCTCGACCACCTGGGTGAGACTGGAGCCGCTCAAGCTGTGCGTGACGCCGTAGCCAGGGTGATCGCCGAGGGAAGACACGTCACCTATGACCTGGGCGGTAGCGCCGGCACGCGCGAGATGGCGCAAGCCGTCGCTCACCTCCTGCAGCAGTAGTCGGCCGGTGGCATACTCACACCGTGCGGCATCGAAGGGCGCTTGCCCCAGCTTGTAGAGAGAGGTCCGTAGTGGACGAGCAGGACCAGCACATCAACATCCACGCCACCCCCGAGATGATGGCCGGGGTGTACGCCAACTTCGCCAACGTGAGCCACTCCGACTACGAGTTCGCCATCACGTTCGTGCGGCTGGAGCACGAGGAGGAGGAAGAGTCCGGCGAGCTGAACGGGGTGGTCGTGTCGCGCGTCAACATGTCACCCAAGTTCATGAAGGAGCTCCTCGACGCCATGCAGGACAACTACAGCAAGTGGTCGGCGGCGGAGAGCATCAAGAACCTCCCCGAGGCGACGGACCGTCGGCCGCCTCGCAGTCACGGTGTGACCGAGACCAGCTGAACCCCTCTCGGGCCCGCGGACTCGCCGGACGACCCAGCTGTCGTCGCTTCCGGCAAGCACACGGCGTGCGTGTTGCCCGACCTCCTGGGCGTCACTAGAATGGTCGAGCCTGCCACAGGGCCTCGCGACTGCGCGCGCTGTGCCGTCGCTCGGGCCAAGTCCGTGAGTCCAAGGGGGTAACGTTGGACTTCTACACAGGAAAGGTCCTCAGGCTCGACCTTACGGCTT
>CAYMTC010000069.1:0-8200 GCA_964393265.1 uncultured Thermoleophilia bacterium | reverse complement strand
TTTAACCGGCGCTTCGCGTAACTCAACATGCACTCAATATTCGTTGTCGATACTGTGAATGCCCCCTTTGCTGAAAGGTCGAAGCGAGACGACCCCACAAAGAGCGCGTCAGCGCTCTGGAAGAAGACCCCGTTCCCCTCGGGGTCTTTTTCTTTCTGTAGCCTGGAGTGCGTGCTGCCGCCCGCCTCCGTCCTCATGCGGCGCGGACCGACGGCGCGCAAGAGCCCGAAGAGCCCGACCTATCGGCGGGTCCTTCGGGTCTTGGCGACGGGCCCAGCGGCGGGGCTAGCAGGAGACGTCGGACGCAGCAGGACGTCGCACAGCGTAGACTATGCACCGCGCCGGCGTAGCTCAGTTGGCAGAGCAGCTGTCTTGTAAACAGCAGGTCATCGGTTCGATTCCGATCGCCGGCTCCAGCCGACCCTAGGTCGTCACACTCAGGCCGTGACACTCAGGCCGCGGCACCGAGCACCGGGCTCTCCGCAGGGTGTCGGCAAGCCGCCGGCTCGCTGACGCCCCAGGCTCCGCGACCAGCGTGCCCCAGCGGCTGTCAGGTGCGGACTGCCGCTTCCTGCTCGGCGAGGAACGCCTCGTGCGCTTCTCGAGACACGCCCGTGTCCTTCTCCACTTCTCGCCAGAACTCATCGAGGGCTCCCTCGGTCACCGGCCCCGGCACGCCTCCGAAGCGCCGCTCTTCGATCGCCGCCACAGGTTGGACCTCGCGACCGCTGCCGGCGAGGAACGCCTCGGTGGCGGCCATGGCATCGTTGAGTCGGCAGACCTGCTCCACCGTGGGCACTCGGTCCAGCACTATACGTCGCGAGATGGAGTTGAGGATGCCTTCGACTAATGGCGGCGTGCACAGGGTGCCCTCGGGGGTCACCCAGAAGAACGCCGCCGTCTGCGCCTCTATGACGTGGTTCAACGAGGAGACGATGAGTGCTTCGTCGAAGCCGCGCTCTGCGGCGAGACGCATGGCGAGCATGTTTCCGGCATACGACAGGCTCTTCACGCCGTCCAGTATGAGCCGCGGCTCATCGTGCACCAGCCCGAGTCGTATGGGGCGTAACGGGCGGACGCGCTCCAGCAGGAGCAGGCGGGTGCCCCCGCGCGTGAGCACGATGCGCAGGTCGCGACTGGCGCCGGCATCGGTCTCCAGCAGGCGCCGGCACTCTCGCTCCAGCGATCTGCGCGAGTACGGCAGGCGTAGGGCACGACAGGAGTGGTCCAGGCGCGCCAAGTGTCGACGCCACTTGAAGGGATGACCCAGGTAGCAGCGCACCACCTCGAAGGCGCCGTCGCCGCGCAGGAGACCGTCATCGGCGGCCGGCACGCGGGCGTCCTGGGACAGCGTGATCACGCCGTTGACGCTGGCCAGAAGATCGTGCTTCTCACGCAACGGCCGCCCGCGGTCTTGGAATGACGCTGTCGGTGTCAGAAGGACCTCCTGATCGCGGGCCCGTCGGCCCTTGCTGCCCGCACTCGTAGTGAGCTCGGTGCGGGTCACCGTGCGCAGCCTAGATGGCGGTGATGACGGTGGCAAGGCGGAAGGACACAAGCCTGTCGTCGATTTGGCAGCAGCAGGAGCGCCGTTCAGGCTGACGCATGCAGAGTACGCACTACAACGTTGACTTTATGGCAATAGTATGCCTGTATTTGGATTGCTGGGACCCTTGGCGAGTCGACGATTGGGCACTCTGAGCGGCGTTCGCCACTCGCGAAGGGAGGCTGGACGAGATGAGATACCTGAAGGGCAAGTGTCTCGTAGCGTTGCTGGCCGGCCTGGTGGTTCTCGCCGGGGTGGCCGCTGTGGTCGTCGTGACCACGGCGAAGTCTGACTCGACGACCGCCTGGCTGACCGAGTACGCCCTGCGCACAGCCGCATACTTCCAAGACCCAACGCCGATCTCGGCGCTGTACGTGCTGACCTCATCCGAGGTCGCCAAGGCCGTGGAATCCTTCACGCCCAGAGCAGACATGCCGGCGACCGACGTCCCCGAAGAGAAGAAGGACGCCTACCTGCTGGTGCTGCACGGGGACTTCCAGGTGAAGAACTGGCACCATCCCGCCTCGGCAGACGCCCAGGGTCCACCTAAGGGTGAGTGGGTCATCCTGATCATCTACACAGAGACGATGAAGGCGAACGGGTTCGCGATCAGCCCCGTGGCGCCAGATACCTCGATGCTCGAGATGGAGCCGCTGAGCCTCGACTAGTCTGGGCTCTCTAGCACGTGCTGTCTGTGCTTGTGGCCTGCCCGTGCGGCGGATTAGGTCGCCCTCTCGGGTGCTCTGGTGGGTGACCGTCTTCGACGCCCAGCCCGCCGAGGTCGAGAGCCTGCCCTACGAGGTCGACCTGCTGGGTACGACCAGGGACGGTCAGCGGCTGGCCGGCCGCGCGGTGATCGACTGTGTGACTCCCAGCTGCCACTACGTCGGCTTGCGCGGCGTGCGGCCGCTGCTGTGGGGGTAGGGGCCGGCCACCGACACCGGGTCGGCCGACTCGGTCGGCGCGGAGACCGCGCAGCGAGGGCCATCCCGACCTGGATCATGGACGGCCCTCGCCGTGTGGACCGGGAGCCCTGCCGGGTACGTAGAGCGGCAGGCGCAGAGCCCGGCCTGTCAGTCGCTGAAGCCCTCGAAGATGTCGCTCAGGAAGCTCGCGCCACGCTTCTTCTTGGGATGCCCGCCGTAGGACCGTTGCTCGTGACGGTCGTGGTGCTCGCGATGGTGCTCACGCTCGTGGTGCTCGTGTTCGTAGTACTCGCGCGGCTCTGAGTAGCCGGGCTCCTCGCGGCGGGCCGGCGGCCCGGGCTCATGAGAGCCGCGCGCTGGTGGAGCCGTGGCGGCCAGTTCGGCGCCGGCGCGGTCGATGATCTTGTCGAGTTCGCCGCGGTCCAGCCACACACCGCGACACTTGGGACAGTAGTCGATCTCGATGCCTTGGCGCTCGGTCATGAGCAGGTCGACGTCACATACAGGACACTTCATGTGAGGACCTCCTGGTCGGCGCTTGCCAGCGTGGGGTCACCATGGATGTGGGCCAGTATGATACCTGGGCAAGCGAGGGCCGCATCCGTTCTGACGGGTGGCGCTGGCCGTTCGGCTGCCGCGCGCCTCAGTCGCTGGGCCAGAGCTGGGCTGCTGGGATACCTAGCTGCTCCTGCACCTCGCGGCGGTAGGCGTCCGTAGCGCTTCGTGTGGCCGGGCCGGGTACCGTCTGGTAGACCCGGTCCTCGATGCGAGCCACCGGCTGGATCTCACGGGCGGTGCCGGCGAGGAACGCCTCCTGTGCACCGAGGATGTCGTCTGTGCGACACGTGCGTTCCTCGACGGCAAGGTGCTTCATGACCACTCGTCTGGTGATGGAGTCGAGTATGCCGTCGGCCAGCGGCGGCGTGCACAGTACGCCTTCTGGCGTCACCCAGAACACGGCCGCCTGCTGCACCTCCATGACGCGGCCGTCGCCGTGTACCAGCAGGGCCTCGCGGAAGCCACGCTCCGCAGCCAGACGCTTGGCCAGCATGTTACCGGCGTAGGAGAGGGTCTTGGCGCCGGCGATCACGGCGCGCGGTTCGTCGGTGATGAGCGCCAGCTCAGCCGGCGGCCAGGGCGGGAACGGCTCGGTGATGACGATGCGCCGGCCGCCGCGGGTCAGCACGACCCGAAGGTCGGTGTCCACCGGACCGGCCGCCGCCAGCAGCGCTGCGATCTCGGCTTCGAGCTGGGCGCGCGGGTAGCCAAGCCGTATCGTCGCGCAGGTTCGCCCAAGGCGGTCGAGATGCTCCGCCAGCGTGAATGCGCGGCCACGGTAGCAGCGGATGAACTCGAACGCCCCGTCGCCGCGCAGCAGGCCGTCGTCGAGCAGCGGCACGCGCGCCTCGTCGGCCGGCCCGATGACTCCGTCCACTGACGCGGCCCGCCCGCCCGTCTCCGCTGTCGGCGGGTCACCCGCCCGAGCACCGTCGTCTGCCTGTGAAGTGCCTGCCAAGACTGCCTCCCCGAGCCGTCTGATCGCCCGCGAGCAGTGCTCGTGCCGCAGCGGCTGCACGGCCAGGCCTGCTCGGGCGAGTACCACGGCGCCAAGGGTACTGCGCCGGCGGGCGCGCTGCACACCTTCCGGCCTACCTCGCCCGCGGTCACGGCGCTTGGCGGATGGCAGGGAGCGACTCGGCGCGGACGGCGCTTGTCAGACGCCGACCCTCGACGAGGTCCCAGCCGGTGACTAAGATATGCACACGATTTCGCAAGGTGGCGGCCGTCGGCAGTCCGCTTGGTCAATGACCGCCGCGCGCCCGGCCGCGTCTTGCCGGCTCATGTCGATCCGGAGTACGCGCCTTCCCGTGAGGTGACGAGCTTTGTCCTTGGGCACCTCAAGGACGGTGCGAGCGGCCGGACGGGCTGATTCGGCGGGGGAGGGAGGCACGGATGTGTCGTTCTCCGTTTGAGCAGGCGGTGACCAGTCGGCCGCAGCGTGTGGACGGCCTCTCTGGTCGTCAGATGACTGCCAGTGGGGTGTCTCATGGATGACGTCGGAGAGAAGCCCAAGAGTGCACACCACGCTCACGCGATAGACCTCTACTGGCTGCCTCTTGGGGCCGGAGGCCACTGCGTGCGGTACTGCGGCAAGACGTTTGAGGCTGCCGTGTCGCTCATCGAGCGCCGGCGCAGCCTCGACCTGTACCACTCGGCGCTCGAGGTCCGGGTGCCGGAAGGCCGCTTCACGATCGAGAGCGCCCCGGAGCCCAACGCCCGTTCGCACGAGCGCGGAGCGGTCGCGGGCGGTCCGGTGGGCGCTCGCTGGGCCGGCCGAATGCGCATCTTCCGCTACGAGGTCCGCTGCTGGTGCGACGGTGTCATCCCCGATGTGGAGGAGGCGGTCGAGAGCCCCCAGCGGCTCAGCGAGGACGTGGACGTGGCCCGCCAGCTCCTCCAGCTGGCGCCGTCGGTGCCCACCCCGGTCTGGGGGCGCGACGAGCTGGGCGCTGGTGAGATGTGGAACTCCAACTCCATCGTGTCGTGGCTGCTGGTGATGAGCGGTCTGGACGAGGGCTCGGTGAGCATGCCGCGGGGTGGGCGCGCCCCGGGGTGGGATGCCGGGCTGGTCATCGCGCGTAGGGACGCTGAGGAGGTGGGCGGCGGGCTGACTGGCAGGTAGGCGTCGCCGCCGATCCACTCACTTCTGGCTCGCGCGTGACGATCGTGGATAACGGCGCCAGCACGGACGCGTGCGACCTCGACAGGTGCCAGACGCCCAGCGAAGGCGGAAAGGCAGCGAGGTCGGTCGCTCTACCCGGTCGTCTCAGCGAGCGGAGGTCCCCAGGCAGTACGCCTCAAGCTGCCGGCGGACGACGCTGTCGAGCCCCGGGGGCTCGTAGAGGTCGAGCAGATCTGCCACTCGGCCGCGCGCAGCCACACTCACGTCGTGCGCGCCCGCCTCGACCCAGGCATCGTGTGGCCGACGGTTGAACACTGTGGGCGCCAGGTAGTCACGGACGTGGCGCCTTGTGTGCTTCTGTGAGAGGTAGTCACCGCCGGGTCCCACCGCTTGGATGGTCGCCAGCGCCAGGCTCTCTTCGTCGGTCGCCAGCTGGCGCGGACGTGCTCGTAGCATGCCCACGATCTCGTCGTCGATGACCATCTTCTCGAAGCTCACCGCATTGAGCGAGCTGAGTCCGCCCGCGCTGTGCAACACGTAGTGCACGCCCTCTTCGATCGCGTAAGCGAGCGCCAGAGCACTCTCCGCGCCCGCCTGCATGTCCAGCGTGTGGGCGTCGGTGATGGCGCCACCCGAGCGACTGGGAAGACCCAGGTGTCGAGCAAGAGCCGCGGTGGCTGAGATGACCGTCCAGAACTGAGGCGCACCGAGCGACAGCTCGCCGGTCTGCATCGAGGATACCGACGAGAGACCGCCATAGATGAACGGCGCGCCCGGCCGTACGAGTTGGGTGAGGACCAGTCCAGCCAGCGTCTCGGCGTGCTGGACGACGATGATGCCGGCGAGCGTGACGGGGCCAGTCGTGCCGCCCATGACACACGGTGTCAGGCACTGGGGCTGGCCTCTCTTGGCCAGCTCACGAGACACAGTGCACGTAAGGCCGGACATGACCAGCGGGGAGGTGGTGTTCAGCACGGCGAAGAGCCGTGGCCGCTGGTCCCACTCGCCACCGTGCAGGATCTCCTGGATGTCGAGCGCTGCTTGGAGGTGCCATGGCTCGCTGACGGGGAACTCGTAGGGCTTGTCGGTGCCCGTCAGGCTGGCGAAGACCGAGCGCAGGAACACGTCACGTGCCCCGCTCGCCCCAGACACGGCGTGCTCCTCCGCCAGCAAGTACGACAGGACGTCGACATTGGGCAACAGGTGCCCCAGCCGGACGAAGGTGTCCACATCAGCGACGGTCAGCGGTCGCAGGCGTGCGCCCTCCGTGATGAGGGCAGGGCCAGAGACGGGCCCCGCGACGGTGCGCTCTTCGCCGATGACCACGCGACGGTCGTCCCTGAGACCCTCTATCGTGACCGTGGAAGGCGCGGTCGCGGCTGCCCGTGCCACGAGCTCGCGGGGGATGAAGACGACGCTCCCGTCGACGGTGCAGCCGTGGGAGGCGAAGAGCTTCACCGCTTCCGGGTCTTGCATCGAGACGCCGGTCTCCTCCAGCACGCGTAGACTCGCCTCGTGCAGTGCGACGACTTGTGTAGCCTCCATGTGCCCTCCCTCAGGGTCGCCGGAAGGATTCTCGCATGTTGTCGCTCTGCGGACGCTCGCTCATGCGACCCTCCAAGATACGAGACACGGCCCACGGGGCGTTGCGCCGTCGTGGGCGCACCAGGATAGTGAGGAGACCTGAAGACAAGCAGGGCGGGGCCGCTCACCAGGGCGACCCCGCCGCACGATGGTCACCACAGAGAGGAGCCAGGCCAATGGAAGTCCTGATCGCTGACCAGCAGCTCGTCACCGAGCTCTACACGATGGACCGGGCGATCGCGACCATGCGCGATGCGTTCCGGATGCTGGACGAGGGTGACGTCGTCATGCCCCTGCGCAGCCTGCTCGTCCTGCCGGGCGGTCAGAGGGTGATGGGGCTCATGCCATCGTACGCCGGCGCGCTCGACGCCGTGGGGGTGAAGGCGGTCGCCGCGTTCCCCGACAACTTCGGCACCGAGTACGACACACACCAGGGTGTGGTGCTCTTCTTCGACGCGCAACGTGGCCTGTTGCGGGCCATCGTCGATGCCACGTCGATCACCGCCATCCGCACGGCTGCCGTCAGTGCGGTGGCGACTGGCCTGTTGGCACGTGAGGACGCCCGCGAGTTGGCCATCATCGGCGCCGGCACGCAGGCGGTGGCTCACCTTGAGGCCATGAGCCTCGTCCGCCCGCTGCAGAGAGCCAGGGTGTTCAGCGTGCCACACGAGAGCGCGGTGGCCTTCTCCGCCGCGCAGTCGGACCGGTTCGGCGTGCCCGTGGAGGTCGCCGAGACGGCACAGGCGGCGGTGGCCGGAGCCGACATCGTCTGCACGGTGACCACGAGCCCAGAGCCGGTGCTCAAGGGCGAGTGGGTCTCGCCCGGCACGCACGTCAACTGCGTGGGTGCGTACTCGCCGACCACGCGAGAGATCGACTCCGACCTCATGGTCAAGAGCCGTCTCTACGCAGACAGGCGTGAGTCGCTGACGGCAGAGGCGGGGGAGTTCCTCATCCCGCGGTCGGAGGGGCTCATCGGCGACGACCACGTCCGCGGCGAGCTCAGTGAGCTGCTGGTGGGCAAGGCACAAGGCCGTACGTCCGCCGAGCAGATCACGCTCTTCAAGTCGCTGGGAGTGGCGATCGAGGACCTTGCCTCGGCATGCTTTGTGTACCGTACGGCCCAGGAGTCCCGTCAAGGCACGTGGGTGGAGATCGGTGGGCGTCATTTCGGCACGGCCGCCAAGGGCTGATGCCGCGGGGGAGCACGGGGCGACGCGGGTCCGCCGACGCCGGACCACAGGATGTAGAAAGAGAGACAGAGGAGGAGACGCTGTGGATGATCGTCCCACGTTGACCGTCTGCGGCGCCGGCGGCGCCGGCCTGGCGATAGCCGCCGACGCGGCCCTGAAGGGCCTCGCGGTGACGCTCTTCGAGCTGCCGCAGCTCGCCGCCAAGCTGGCGGCAGCTCAGCAAGATCGGAAGAGCGTCGTGTAGGGAAAGAGTGTAGGATAGGGTGTA
>CAYMTC010000068.1:0-8305 GCA_964393265.1 uncultured Thermoleophilia bacterium | reverse complement strand
CAACACCCTATCCTACACTCTTTCCCTACACGACGCTCTTCCGATCTATGTGGTCCGCGTGGCCGTGGCTGACGATGAGCAGGCCGACGCGATCGACGCCGTGGCGCCACAGCTGGTCGCGCAGTGGACCCGAACCGCCGTCGATGAGCACAGCGTCGCGGCCTGGAGCCTGGACCAGCGTCGCCGACCCCTCCCCCACGTCCAGGAACACGATGGACGGGCGGCCGGGGCCAGCGGGGGCGCTGGGCGCCAGCACGAGCACCAGCGCCACCAGAACGGAGCAAGCCAGACCCACTGCCAGCCAGCGGCGGCCGCTCGCAAGATACCGCACGAGCCCCACTCCCTCGCGCGCGGCCAGCACCACGACGGCCATGACCACGCCGATGAGCGCCAGGGAGAGACAGAACCCGATGGTCGCTCCGTGCCACGAGTAGGTGGCACCCGGAAGACCGGCGAACAGACTGGCCACCGTGATGAGGAAGCCGATGAGAGTGCCTGCCATGACGTTGAGGACCGCGGAGGCCGCCGGCCATACGAAGCCCACCGCCACGGAGAGCATGCCGAACAGCATGACTTGGCCTAAGACGAAGCCGCCGAACAGGTTAGCCGGCACTGCCACCAGGGAGACCTGGCCGAAGGTGGCCAGAGACACCGGAGCCGTGGCCAGGCTGGCCGCAGTAGTGACTCCAGCCTGTTCCGCCAGCGGGCCTGGCAACCGGCCAAAGAGCCGTGTGAGCCGCCCACCGAGAAGGAACAGACCCAGAACGGCCGCGAACGAGAGCTGGAAGCTGACGTCGAACAGCGAGTTGGGGTTGATGGTGAGCATGATGGACGCCGGCACCAGCAGCAGAAGGGGCGCGTCGGTGGGCCGTGACAGCAGACCGGCCAGCAGCATGATGGCGCCGGCGATGCCCGCGCGCACTATGGACGGCGACGCCCCGGCGACGACCACGTAGATCGCCACCGCCGGCAACAGGACCGCCAGACGTAGCCGGCGCCGCAACCCCACCGCCTGCAGGACAGCGCCCAACAGCGCACACACCAGCACCACGTTCTCGCCGGAGACGGCCATGATGTGCATGAGGCCAGAGCGCCGGAACACGTCCGCCAGCGCCTCGTCGATGCCCTCGTCATCGCCAAGCACCATGCCCTGGAGCACTTCGCGCGCAGGAGAGGGAACGCCGCGTCGCAGACTGGCCCGCGCAGACAGCCTGAGCCGATCCGCGAATCCTGCGAAGCCGCCGCGGCGACCCACCACGGTGATGTCTTCCAGCTCGGCCGCCAAGAGCACGTGCTCGCCCCTACGCTCCAGGTAGCGTGCGTAGTCGAAGCCATCCTTGGGCACAGGCAGCGGCTCGACGCGCGCCCCGGCGATGTGGACGATCATGCCCTCGACCAGCCCCGTGCAGGGATGGCAGAGGCGCCTGCACGTCTCGTCATCGGGCATTCGGACGCTGAGGCGCGTGGCCTCGTGCAGCGCCACGCCCTCCAGCGCGGTGACCTGAAGCCGTACGGTGGCGCGCCGGGCCTTGACCGTGGGCAGATCGACGACCGTGGCGGCCAAGGACACCCGCTCCCCGACACGCTCCTTGAGCAGGCTCTCATCCACGCTGCGCAGACGGCTGGACCCCACCGCGGTGCCCGCTCCCAGCAGCAGCACCGCGACGCAGAGCGCCAGACCAGCACCTACCAGGCGATCGGCCACGCGGCTCCTGCCGCGAGCAGCCAGGGGCAGGACGCACGCTGCCGCCAAGGACAGGATCATCGCCAGCGGCGGCCGCCACGCCAGCGACAGACACAAGCCGGCGCAGTACGCCGCTAGGGCGAGGTGCACCGGGAGAAGGCGTACCACCCGCATCGCCGAGCCGGCCCTAAGGACGAGTAGCCTGCTCTACAGCACCACTTGGTCCTTCAACGAGGCGAACTTGGCGTCGCCGATGCCGGGCACCTCCTTGAGCTCGTCGACGCTCTTGAAGCCACCATGCTCCTCGCGATAGTCGATGATCTTCTGAGCTGTGGACGGCCCCACACCGCTGAGCGCGTCGAGCTGCTCGAGAGTCGCCGTGTTGAGACTGACCGGAGCCCCAGAGGCCGCCGACGCGGCCGTACCCGTGCCGGCCGTGGCGCTGGCCGCGCCCGCCGTTCCTTGCTCGGGCACGACGATCTGCTGGCCGTCGGTGAGCCGCGCCGCCATGTTGACCCCAGCGAGCTCTGCGGTGGACGTGGCACCGCCGGCCATGTCGACGGCGTCGCAGACGCGCGCGTCTGCAGGCAGCCGGTACACCCCGGGCGAGACCACGGCGCCCACGACGTCGACCACCACCTCGGGCGCGGCCGTGGGAGACGGCGAGGCGGCGATGCCCTCTTGCCCGGCCGCCGCGGCCTCCGGAGACGTGGCCAGCGCATCGAGCGGCACCCCGCTAGCGGCCACGTCCTCGTCTGGGCCTTGGCCAGCCAGCAGGTAGCGGGCGCCGATGGCGACGACCACGATGCCGATGGCGACGTAGATGAGCAGCTGTCTGCGCAAGAAGCCCATGGCACACCTCACGGACGGGCGGACGGGGACGCGCCGCACCAGAGGGCTGGAGTGGGCAGGCAGGCAACGGCACAGGCACAGCCTAGATACAGGCGTCTTGGCGCGCATCGTCCGTGAAGGTCTATCAGCGAGGGTGACGAGCGCCGCCGGTCCGCGCGCCAGCTGGCCGCCGGTCCGCGCGACAGTCGGCTGCCCGCCCACGCGCCAGCCCGCTGCGCCAGCCGCGCCCGCGACACGCTATGTGCTGTGGAGCTGCGCCGGCCGCGCGCGTCAGCGCACGACGAAGTTGACGAGCTTGCCCGGGACGTAGATGGCTTTGACCACCTGCTTGCCTTCGAGGAACCGCGCCGCGTTGGGCAACTCGCGGGCAGCCGCTACGACAGCAGCTTCGGCGGCGCCCACGCCCACCTCGAGCTTGTCGCGCAGCTTCCCGTTCACCTGCACCACCACGGTGACCGACTCGTCGGCGGCCAGCGCGTCGTCCCACACCGGCCAGGGTCCCTCGAAGACCGAGCCCTGCCCACCCAGCAGCTCCCAGACCTCGTCGGCGACGTGCGGCGCCGCCGGCGCCAGCAGAGCGGTCACCGTCTGCAGCGCGGAACGCCACTGGGCACCCGTCCAGGCGCCGCGGGCCTCGTTCCAGAGGTCCAACAGCCCGTTCTGCAGCTCCATGAGCGCTGCGACTGCCGTGTTGAAGCGGAACGTCTCCATGTCGTTGCTGACCTTACGGATGGTCTTGTGCAACGACCGAGTGGCATCGCGGCCGCGAGCCTGCAACGCGGCATCGGCCGCATCGCTCTGACCCTGCTTCTCCCACTCGAGCAGGTCGTACACGAGGCCCCAGTACCGACTGAGGAACCGCTGACAACCCTGCACGCCGCGGTCGCTCCAGGCGACCGCTTGCTCGAAGGGCGCGATGAAGAGTTCGTAGAGGCGCAGGCTGTCGGCGCCATAGTGCTCCACGACGGAGTCGGGCGTCACGACATTGCCCTTGCTCTTGCTCATCTTCTGACCGTCCTCGGCCTGGATCATGCCCTGGTTGCGCAGCGCGGCGTAGGGTTCGCTGAACCCCACGTGGCCAGCATCGTAGGCGACCTTGCAGAAGAAGCGCGCGTAGAGCAGGTGCATGACGGCGTGCTCGGCGCCGCCGACGTACAGGTCCACCGGTAACCAGTAGGCCACCGCTTCTGGGTCGAACGGACCTTCGTCGTACCGCGGCGAGGGGTAGCGGAAGTGGTACCAGGAGGAACAGGCGAATGTGTCCATGGTGTCGGTCTCACGCCGCGCCGGGCCACCGCAGCGCGGGCAGGTGGTGTTCACCCAGTCCTGCACCCGCGCCAGCGGGGACCGACCGTCGCCCGTGGGCTGGTAGTCGTCGATATCTGGGAGGAGCACCGGCAGTCGCTCAGCAGGTATGGGCACGGTGCCACACTTCTCGCAGTAGACGATAGGTATGGGCGCACCCCAGTAGCGCTGACGGCTGATGAGCCAGTCGCGCAGCTTGTAGTTGACCTTCTTGCGGGCGAGGCCGCGTTGAGCCAGCCACGCCACGATGGCCTCGAAGGCCTCGCCCGGCGCCGCCAGCCCGTCGAACTGCCCGGAGTTGACCATGTAGCCGTCGCCCACGTACGCCTCGCTCAGCGTGCCCTGCGGCGCACCACGCCCGGCTCTGGGGCTGTCCTCGTCCGCCTGCGCGGCGGCACCGTCGGCGGCCGACGGCGCGATGACCTCGACGATGGGCAGGTCGAACTCGCTGGCGAAGGCGAAGTCGCGCTCGTCGTGGGCCGGCACGGCCATGATAGCGCCCGTGCCGTAGCCCATGAGCACGTAGTCGCTGATCCAAATGGGGATGCGGGCGTCGTTGACGGGGTTCACCGCGTAGGCCCCGATGAAGACGCCCGTCTTCTCCTTCTCGGTGCTGAGGCGCTCGATCTCGCTCTGGCGCCGAGCCTCCTCCTGGTAGGCCCTCACGGCCGCCCTCTGTCGCGGGACCGTGAGGACGTCGACCAGCGGATGCTCAGGGGCCAGCACCATGTACGTAGCGCCGAAGAGCGTGTCCGGGCGGGTCGTGAAGACCGTGATGGTCTGCGCGCCGGCCGTGCCAGCCTGATCGACGGCCGCCCCGCCCCCTGCGTTGGCGATGGCGAAGTCGACCTCGGCCCCCTCGCTGCGCCCGATCCAGTTGGTCTGCATCGTCTTGATCTTCTCGGGCCAGTCGATGGTCTCCAGGTCGTCGAGCAGCCGCTGTGCATACTGGGTGATGCGGAGGTACCACTGCTCCAGGTCCACCTTGGTGACGTCGCTGCCACAGCGCCAGCACTTGCCCTGCTCGACTTGCTCGTTGGCGAGGATGGTCTGGCAACTTGGGCACCACCACTGCTGCCCAGTCGCCCGATACGCCAGACCCCGTTCGTAGAGCAGGAGGAACCACCACTGCGTCCAGCGGTAGTAGTCGGGGTCTATGGAGCTGATCTCGCGGCTCCAGTCGTAGGACAGTCCGATGAGGTCCATCTGACGCTTGTACGTGGCGATGTTGCGCTCGGTGGTGACTTGTGGGTGCACACCCATCTTGAGCGCGTAGTTCTCTGCCGGCAGACCGAACGCGTCCCATCCCATGGGGTGCAGCACGTTGTAGCCCTGCATACGCTTGAGGCGTGAGACGGCGTCGGTGGGCACGTAGTTGCGGCAGTGGCCCACGGAGAGGCCGTCGCCCGACGGATACGGGAAGAAGTCCAGACAGTAGAACTTGGGCTTGTCTGAGACGTCTGGCGTACGGTGCGCCTGACGGTCGCGCCAGAGCTGGCGGCGACGCGGCTCTATCTCGTGCGGGTCGTAGCGACGGTCCATTGTGCTCCTCATCCTCCCGGCTGGCCGGCCGGCAGCTCGTTGCGCGCGCCCGCCGACGCTGACCCGGAGGGGGTGGCGACAACGCCGGTCAAGCGGCGGACCCTGAGTATACTTGACGCACGTAGGGACCACGGAGGGCGTACATGCGTGTAGGTGCAGGCGTCACCATAGGACTCGTGGTAGCAGTGGTAGCGGCGGCGGTAGCCGCCGCTTTCGTCGTGGACCGCGGCGGCGGTCCAAACGAGACGTCCTCGCCGGCGGCCCAGGCCAGCACGTCCCCAAGCTCTCCCGCCGATGACGTCAGCCCGGACAGCGGCAGCAGCCCCGGCGGCAGCACACCGACGTCGAGCGCTACACCCACGTCAGGCACTACACCCGCACCCGGCGCCACCGCCGCCTCGCTGGAGAAAGCACGCGCCGTCGCCGTCCCTATCCTCATGTACCACCACATCGCACCGCCGCACGGCGACGGCGCCTACCTGTACGTCTCCCCCGCCACCTTCGCCGCACAGATACGCCGCCTCCACGACGAGGGCTACCAGGCCGTCACCCTAAAGCAGGTCTTCGACCACTGGGAGTACAACGAGCCCCTCCCCGCCAAGCCCGTGGTCCTCACGTTCGACGACGGATACGTCGACGTCTACACCGCGGCGGCTCCGGTACTGGCCCAGTACGACTGGCCTGGCGTCATCAACGTCACCACCTGGTCCATCGACGCCCCCTACGGCATGAGCCGCCGACAGATGCGCGACCTGGTCGCACGTGGCTGGGAGGTGGGCTGCCACTCCACCAGCCACCGTGACATGACCACACTCTCGGCGGCCGACCTCCACGACGAGATCGTCGTAGCCCGCGGCCGCATCGACTTCAAGCTCAAGACGCAGATCGAGTCCTTCTGCTACCCGGGCGGGGCGTACAACGCCACCGTCATCGCGGCCATCCGCGCGGCCGGCTACCGCAGCGCCACCTCAGTGGACGCCGGGCTGGGCCGCTGGAGCGAGCGCTGGCGCCTGCGTCGCATCACGCCCACTGAGTCGGGCTTCACTATCCCCAAGAGCTGAGCGGGAGGCGCCGTGCCCAGTCGGTGGTGCGCAGCTTCGCGCAGCGCGGCCCCGCGTAGGCCGGCGCCCGCGAGCGCGGCGACCGGCGTGGCCCAGCCTGCGGCACCCGCCAGCAGAGTCACTCGCTCTGCACCAGCGGCACGTACGTGGCACTGGAGGTGCCGTTCACACCCTCGTAGCGCAGCGTCACGACAGCCACAGGCGTGGGCTGCGGATCGGCGTCGATCTCGATGAGCTGGAAGTCGTAGGGCGTGCCGGGATCGCGACCCAGCTGCTCGAACCCCGAGGCCCCTGCAGTGCCGGCGCCCACGATGACCACGCTGCCCTCGCGGTGCACGCGCGGCTTGTGGTCGTGACCGTGGAGCACCAGCAGCTCGATCTCGTTCTCCTTGGCCCACTCGATGGTGGGCTGCGCCTGCCCGAGGTCGTGGACCACCAGCACCTGTGGCGGCGGCAGCTCCGCTTGGACCGAGGCGAGCGCGTTCTCTGCGGCCTGCGTCAAGAGGACGGGGTCGGTAAGAGCCTCAGCCGACCCCGCGAGTGGGTCAGAGAACCCCGTCACACGCAGCCCCCCGATCAGGGTGAGCCCACCGTCTAGGATGCGCAGACCAGCCTCGCGGAAACGGCGCATGGCCGGCGCGTTCTCGTGGTTGCCGCCGACCATGGAGATGGGGACCTCGATCCCGCGCAGCTCGCTCAGGATCAGGTCGGCCTCGGCGGCGGTGCCGACGTGGGTGAGGTCCCCGACCAGCACCACCGCTGTGATCCCCAGCTGAGGGTCTGCGGCCAAGCGACGTAGCAGCCGGCAGCCGACGATGTTGTCGTGCGTGTCACCGGCCACCAGCACGCGGGTGACCGGCGAGTCGACGGCGACCGGCGCCGTGAGCGCCGACTGGCGCGCCACCTCCTCCAAGCCATGCGCCAGGTCCTCGGCGGACCACTCCGCCGCTTTGGGATGCTGGAGCAGCTCCTGTACCAGCCCGACGACTCGCGGAGCGTAGCGCGCCAAGCCTGTGTACGTGACGGCCGGCCGACGCTCGAAGGTGGCGTAGCTGACACCCACCAACACCCCCGCCAGCAGCCACACCACCAGCAGACCCGCCCCAGCGGCAAGGAGCGAGCCGCGCCAGCGGAACGGGCGCAGCACACCGCCAGCCAGAAGGCCTGCGGCCAGCCCCAAGACGCACACCCAGGGCAGCTTGGCCAGTCCGAACGACCGCAACGCGTCGAGCGCCGTCGCCTCGACGGGCGGCAGATCTGCAAAGACGGTCTGCGGCTGGTCCGCGAGCGGCAGGTCATCGTCGAAGACGAAGCTGACGGTCAGGTCGATCGGCGTGTTGTGCGTCCGCAGTTGGACGCTGCCAATGGGGCCCAGCGGCACGACCGTATGGCCCCTGCGCAGGACCGGCGTCACCTGCACGGTAGCTTCACCCTGAGTGATGCGGTACGTGCTGGGCGTAAGGAGAGCGACGACGGCCAGCACGACAAGCCCGAGGAGCGCCAGCCGAGCCAGCACACCTGCGATGGCCCCGACTGCGCGGCGGCCACCGCGACGTGGTCCGCGGGCCGGCCGGCCCTCCTGGCCAGCCGTCTGCGCCGCTTGCTCCGTCGGCTCGTGGTCCGGCGGCTCGCCGTCCGCCACCCCGCCGCCCGCAGCCGCGTGCATGTCGTCTCCGGTGTCCGGTCGAGCGCCCATGTCTCTGAGAGTGTACCCGAGTGGACGCGCTCGCTACGGCCGAGGCAGGAGACGAGCCTCTCTCGCCCGCCTGCCACAGCGGCCCGGCCAGTACCTGCTCCATAGGCTCTCCACAGCTCCCGCGCTCGCGCGGCCGGCACGCCCGCGGTGGCACATGACGCACGC
>CAYMTC010000067.1:0-8340 GCA_964393265.1 uncultured Thermoleophilia bacterium | reverse complement strand
TCGCGCAGCGGCACGCGGTCGGCATGGATGTCGAGGCCGACCATGCCCTTGCTGGCCATCTCGCTGCTGGAGCTGGTGAGGCCGGCCGCGCCGAGGTCCTGCATGCTCACCACGAGTCCGCGGTGCAGCAGCTCGAGACATGCCTCCACCAGCTTCTTCTCGGTGAAGGGGTCGCCCACCTGGACGCTGGGTCGCTTCTCCTCCAGCGTCTCGTCGAACTCTTGGCTGGCCAAGACGCTGGCGCCGCCGATGCCGTCACGCCCTGTCTTGGCGCCTATGAGCACGACGTGGTTGCCGACGCCGGCCGCCTTGGCGCGGACGATCTCGTTGGTGCGCAGCAGGCCGGCGCACATGGCGTTGACCAGGCAGTTGCCCGCGTAGCTGTCCTCGAAGTAGACCTCGCCGGCGATGGTGGGGATGCCGATGCAGTTGCCGTAGAACCCGATGCCCCCGACCACATGCTCGAACAAGTAGCGCTGGCGCGCGTTCTTCTCGCCCTCGATCTCGCCGAAGCGGAGGCTGTCGAGGCTGGCGATGGGACGCGCGCCCATGGTGAAGATGTCGCGGATGATGCCCCCGACACCGGTGGCTGCTCCCTGGAACGGCTCGACCGCGCTGGGATGGTTGTGGCTCTCGACCTTCATGGCCACAGCCCAGCCGTCGCCGATGTCGATGACGCCGGCGTTCTCGCCGGGGCCCTGGAGCACGCGCGGCCCGCTGGTGGGGAAGCGTCCCAGGATGGGCCGCGAGTGCTTGTAGCTGCAGTGCTCGCTCCACATGAGCGAGTAGATGGCGAGCTCCACGTAGGTGGGCTTGCCGCCCTGGATGTCGCAGATGCCCTGCCACTCCTGTTCGGTGAGCCCCAGCTTGAGGGCGTCGTCGAGGGTGGCGTGCATGCGGATGTCCTGTGCGCTCACGACGCCACCTCCCCGGCCGCCTGCCGCTTGGCAAGCACGTGGTGGATCATGGCGCGGAAGATGCGCGCGCCGTGGGTGCCGCCTGCCAACCCGGGCAGCACCGAGTTCTCGGGGTGCGGCATCATGCCGAACACGTTGCGAGCTTCGTTGCAGACGCCAGCGATGCTCTCTACGGCGCCGTTGGGGCACGCCTGCGGCGCCGTGTCGCCGGCAGCATCGACGTAGCGCAACACGATCTGGTCGTTCTGCTTCATACGCGCCAGCGTCTGGGGATCGACGGTGTAGTTGCCCTCGTTGTGCTTGACGACGATGCGCAGCAGCTCGCCGGCGGCGCAGGTGGCGGTGAACGGTGTGGCTGTCGTCTCTACCCGCAGGTTCACGTACCGGCACACGAAGGTGAGGCAGGTGTTGCGGATGAGGGCGCCGGGCAGCAGCCCCGCCTCTGTGAGGATCTGAAAGCCGTTGCAGATGCCGATGACCAGGCCGCCGGCGTCAGCGAACTCGCTTACGGCGTCCATGAGGGGGCTGAAGCGGGCGATGGCGCCGCAGCGCAGGTAGTCGCCGTAGCTGAAGCCGCCTGGCAGCACGACGGCATCGACGTGGCCGAGGTCCATGTCCTTGTGCCAGAGGTAGCGCGCCTGGGCCTCGGGGAACGAGGAGACGGCGCGGAACGCGTCTGTGTCGCAATTGGAGCCAGGGAAGACGACGATGCCGAAACGCACGGGTGCGCCGACGGCGGCTTTCGCGGCGGCAGCGGACGCCACGGCGATCACCCGTCGTCGTCGAGGGCGAAGGTGAAGTCCTCGATGATGGGGTTAGCGAGGAGGCGACGGCACATGTCGTCGACCGTCGCCTCTACCTGCTCGCGAGTGGCCTCGGCGGGCGGATCGAGCTGTAGCTCGATGAACTTGCCGATACGTACCTGGCTCACTCCCTTGAAGCCAAGGGCGGGCAGGGCACGCTCTACCGTGGCGCCCTGTGGGTCCAGGATGCCCTGCTTGGGTGTGACGTAGACGCGCACGTTCATGGGCTCTCCTCGGCTGCTGTCGCGTGGCCCAATGCGTCGCCGACGCGGGACGCAGGGGACCTATCTAGTGTACGCGAAAGCGCGCCGTTGGTCAGGCCGGCGCAGCGCCTACGTGCCGCAGGATGAACTCGACGGTGCGCTTGTCGTAGTCGCGGCGGTTCTCGAAGCTCGTGATGCCGTGTCCTTCCCCGGGGTAGACGTGCGACTCGCAGCGCACACCGCGCTGTGTGAGCTGTCGTACCACCTCGGCGATCTGTGTGGGGGGGCACCGGGGGTCGTTCTCCCCACCGAGTATGAGCACCGGCGCAGTGATGCGTTCGAGATGATAGAAGGGCGAGCGGTCGATGAAGCGGTCGCGGTCCTTGTCGGGATCGCCATTGTTCTCGCGGTCCCACCAGACGAGATCGTCGCGGATGGCTGGGTCCTTCTGTGCGTCGATCCAGTCGAAGAAGGGGACCCCGGCCACGCCGCACGCCCAGAGATCCGGGTAGTAGGTGAGGCAGGCCATCGTCATGAAGCCGCCGTAGCTGCGGCCGGTGACGGCGATGCGCTTGGGGTCGTAGCCGCGAGCCACGAGGAAGTCGTGGGCGGCGGCCGTGTCCCAGAGGTCCCCGTAGCCCATCATGAACCGGTTGGAGAGCTGCCAGGTGCGGCCGTAGCCGTCGGAGCCGCGGAAGTTCGGGCTGATCGTGGCGACCCCCGCTGCCAGGAACGCCTGGCGCAGGGGGTCCCACTCGTTGGAGTGGTGCCAGGTGGGGCCGCCGTGAGGCATGACGACGGCGGCCCCGTTGGGTTCAGCAGGCTCGCAGTACAGACCGGGTACCTGCGCCAGGTGGTCGCGACTTGTGAACCACACCTCTGAGCCTGAGACGAACGGCCCGTCGGCGAGGTCGGCCGGCATGCCGTCCGTGAGCTGCGTGATGGGAGCGTCCTGATCGACCGGCACGTGGAGCAGCTCGCCCGGCCGCTCGAAGGCGCTATGGACGGCGAGGACCGCGCTGCCGTCTGGGAGGAACTGCGGAGCGTAGTGGTTGCCGGGCAGCGAGCTCAGGCAGCGCGGCTCCTGCGAGACCAGGTCGATGTACCACAGCGTGGTCTCGACGCCCTCGTCGACCAGAAAGGCCAAGGCGCGGCCGTCGGGCGACCACGTGGCGCCGTGTGCGTCGGCATCGCCCGCCCACGCCCAGGTGACCGTGGCCGACTCCACATCGTAGATGCCGATGCCCGGGTGTTCATACGGCCCGCCGTGGAACACCAGGCGACGTCCGTCGGGTGACCAGACGGCGCCTGCCCATGCCAGTGTGGCCTGCAGCGGCTCGTCGGCGCCGCCGATGAACGTGGAGGTGGCGGTCTCGACGTGGTGCACGACGGTGGACGAGTCCTGACCGTGCGTGTCGGTGTGCCAAGCCACGTACCGGCCGTCGGGTGACCAGCGGGGTGTCCAGTCGTTGAAGTAGTGCTCTGCGAGGATCCGCAATCCGGCCGCGCCAGGCGACGGCGTGGCGGCGATGAGTGCTGCCGCGTAGCTCTGGCCGTGGTCGACGGCCAACGCGAGCATGGCGCCGTCGGGTGAGAGGTCGAAGTCTGGCAGCGGTGAGAGCTCTGGGGTGTCCGGCAGCAGGTTCTCCACCGCGCCGCTGGCCAGCTCCAGGCGGTACACGTCGAACCGCTCGGAGCCGTGGTCGTCGACGGCGAAGTAGAGATAGCGGCCGTCGCGTGAGAACAGCGGGCAGCCTGTGGCATCGCCTACGTCGGCGGCCAGCCGTGGCTCGTCGTCGGCGGAGAGGTCGAGCAAGTGCACATGCCAGTCGCCTTCACGGTACCACGTGAACGCGACCGTGCCGCCGTCGGGCGAGATGGCGAACGGTCGGTACTCGTCCGAGACCATAGGTAGAGTGGCGAGTCGCTCGATTGTCACCTTTGTCTCCTTCCGCTGCCACGACCGACGACGCTAAGCCTAACCGCCGCGTACTGCTCTGGGAAGCCGGCACGTTCGGACGCACTCCACCGGGTCTCTGCAGAGAGTCAACCACGGGTGCTACTCGCGGTCTGCTGTCCTCTCTAGCATGATGACGCTGGATGGACACGCTCCCTCGTGCGGGTCCGGCGGAGCCCGATGCTGGCGACGTCAACGACGGCCGAGGGCTTGCGGAGATGGCCCCCGACCCGGTGGTGGACGATGAGGCGACGACACACGCATCTGCTTCCTGCGCCATACGCGCCGTTGAGCGGTCGTCTCACACCGGGCGGTGATCTGCCGCCGGGCGCCTGTCTCATGCCATGCGACGCCGGGACGTCTCGTTGTGGCCTGGTGGCCGAGCCAGAGCGCGGGGATACCCAGTGCGTCGTCGTGCTGGACCGTGACGAGTTGGCACGACGAGCGGCACAGGCCGTCGCATGGACGCTGTGCGTCGGCGGTCTGACTCTGTTGGGAGCTCACGCGCCCATCGACGTCGTCGAGTGTCCCGCGCGCGCCTTGCGGTGCCGCGGCCGTCTCCACGACGGCTCGCGGCAGCAGGGCGCGCTCGTGGTCTATGTGCTGCAGGACCGTCTTCTCGCAGGCCTGCACGTGCTCCATCACTGCGCCGACGCCGTCGCCGTGCTCTGGCCGTCCCCGGCTGGCGATGTCCTGGAGGTGCTGGAGGACGCAGGGCCGCTCGGCGGCTTGGACCTCACGGAGCGCGAGGTCGACGTGCTGGCCCTCCTCCTCGCGAGAGCCACCAACGCCGAGATCGCCGGCCGCCTCGTGGTCAGCGAGGCCACGGTCCGGGCACACTGTCGGGCGATACTGCGAAAGACGGAGTGCGGCAGCCGTGGTGAACTGGGCCATACCCTGGCGAGCAAGTTCGCTCAAGGATCGGCTCTGGTAGGGCGGTGGCCCATAGGCGGATAATCGTGGCACGCCCGCCCTGGCGCAGAGAGTGCTCCAGACGACGCGCGTGGCCCGTCCGCGTGCCACGGCAGACCGGCGGGTGTGCGCGTCGTCACGGCAAAGGTGGTCTCCATGCTCACGCACCTTCGTGTCCTCTCGGATGCGGAACGCGACCAGATCCACGAACGCACGGTGCACCTGCTCGAGACGGTCGGCATGCGGATCGACACCGAGCAGGGCCGACGGCTGTTGCGCGAGGCAGGGGCCGCCGTCGACGAGGGGAGTCGTCGTGTCCGCTTCCCGCGACAGCTTGTGGACGAGTCGCTGCGCACGGCGCCCGGCACGTTCTCACTGGGGGGCCGCAGGGACGGCTGGCGTCTGGACATGAACGCCGGCGGCTTCACGCTGCTCGCTGACGGCGGCGCGCCGCGAGTCTACGACGCGCGTACCAGGCAACTGCGTGAACCCGAGCTCGATGACTGGGTCGAGTCCACCCGACTGCAGGACGCCATCGACGATATCGGTGTCTACTGGTCCATGGTGGAGGTGGATCGGCCCGGCGATGACCTCAGCGGCTGGATCGAGCACTTCGCGGCGCTCTATCGTCTCTTCACCAAGCACGCGCAGGACTCGTTCGACACGCCGGTGGCTGCTGAGGGACTTCTGCGGGTCCTCGAGACGGTCTTCGGTAGCCGCGACGAGGTGCGCCGGGTGCATCCGTTCTCATTCCTCATCACGCCCGCCTCTCCGCTGGTCATCGAAGGGCCCCACACCGACGCTTGGCTGGCCCTGCGTGGCTGGGACATCCCCGTGGCGGCCATGCCCATGCCGCTCATGGGTGCCACGGCTCCGGGTAGCCTGATAGCGACACTCGTCACCGCGAACGCCGAGACGCTCGGCACTCTCTGCCTTGTGCAGGCCGCCGAGCCCGGCACGCCTTTCATCTACGCGCCGGTCACCGCCGTCATGGAGCCGCGCAGCGGCCGGTACTTCGCCGGAGCCATCGAAGGCGCCATCCTCAACGCCGGCGCGACCGAGATGGCTCGGCACTACGGCCTGCCGGTCGAGTCGTCAGGCGGCGGCACCGATCAGTACGAGCCTGGTATACAGGCCGCGACGGAGAAGGCCGCCACGGCGCTTCTGCCGGCACTCTCCTGGCCGGACATCCAGGTGGGGCCCGGCCTGCTGGCGGGGGCGACTGTGTACAGCGTGGAGCAGCTCATTCTCGACGTGGAGGTCTTCCGCACGTGTCGGCGTGCCCTGGCCGGCGTCGCATCAGACGCCGCGCTGTGGCTCGACGACGGGTTGGAGCGGGTGGGTCCCGGCGGCACGTTCCTGGGCGAGCCGTCGACGCGGCGCAACGTTCGTGCCGGTGAGTGGTTCCTGCCGTCGCTGGGTTTCCGCGACTCCTGGGAGAGCTACCTGGCAGCCGGCCGGCCGGACATCTTGGTCCAAGCGCGTGACAGGGCGAGCGACCTCCTGGCGTCGCACACGGACTTGCCGCTCGGCGACGATGTGGAGCGCGAGCTCCAGCGGCTCGCGGCTCGCGCGCGTCAGTAGCACGTTCGCCGGCGGGCGCACCGCCCGGCGGCGCGCGCGACCCACCACCGCGCAGCACGTGAAGCCGTGTGTGCGGCGGCCGGGTGCAGACACCAGCCGCCGCATCGGCAACGTTGTGTACACCGTCGCCTCACGATTGGTAGCATAATGCCCCTGGCGGCCGCATGTTTTTCGCGCAGGTGCGGCCGTTGTACTTCGAATCGCGAAAGAGGAGGCAGAATGGCGAACGGTTCCGTCGGCCTCAAGCGCGTGAAGATGCGCATGATCACGGCTGTCGCGGTCATGTTCACGCTCACGTGCTCCGGGTCGTTCGGCATGGAGGACATCATCGGGTCCTCCGGCCCAGGTCTTACCCTGATCATGCTCCTGGTACTGCCCTTCCTGTGGGCCCTGCCGATGGCGCTCACCTCTGCCGAGCTGGGCTCCGCCCTCCCCGAAGAGGGCGGCTTCTACCGTTGGGTGCGGCGCGCCATGGGCGAGTACTGGGGCTTCCAGGCCGGCTGGTGGTGGCAGCTCTCGCTGTACGTCGACACAGCCGTGTACGTGGCGCTCACCCTCGACTACATGGGCGGCTGGTTCGACATGCCCGGATGGGTGCGTTGGCTCATCGGCTTCGGCATCATCCTTATCTTCACCTACATCAACATCCGCGGGATCGACATCACCGGCTGGGTACTCACAGCCATCCAGGTCGTCGTCATCGTCCCCTTCGTCATCCTCGTCGTGCTCGGCTTCGCCAAGGCACAGGTCAATCCGTTCACTCCGTTCCTGGCAGAGGGCGAGAGCTTCTTCGGTGCCATGGGCCTGGGGCTCGCGGTGGCCATGTGGATGTACTCCGGCTATGAGTCTATGTCGCAGCTCGCCGGGGAGATCGAGCGCCCGCAGTACATCATCCCGCGGGCGCTGCTCATCAACATGGGGCTGGTGATCGGCTTCTACGTCCTTACCACCGCGGCGGGCTATGCCGCCGTGGGCGACTGGGCCAACTGGAACACGGAGGGCACCAAGACGTCCATCGACTTCATCGAGGCCGGCAGGGCCGTCGGTGGCGGCGCGGTGGCAGGCTTGCTGATCGCCGCCCTGGTCGCCGGCAACCTTGGCCTCTTCACGGGGTACTTAGCAACGGGCTCGCGGCCCGCCTACGTCCTCTCCAAGGACAAGCTGTTCTTCCGGTGGTTCGGCAAGGAGCACAAGAAGTACGGGACGCCCTATCGCTCCATCATCTTCATGGCGCTCCTCAACTCGCTGCTCATCCTCGGCTCGTTCCAGTTCCTCATCGTCATCGACGTGTTCTTGCTCATGTTCGCGTACATGACGATCCTGGTGGCGATGATCGTGCTGCGCATCAAGCATCCGGACCTGGAGCGTCGCTACAGGATCCCGCTGCCCACGTGGGCGCTCGTCGTGTGGTTCGTGCCGTTCTTTGCCATCGCCATCCTGGCGCTGGTCACCAACGGCTGGGCGTACTTCGTGGGTGGCTGTGTCGGTGTGCTCAGCGGCCCCGTCGCCTACCTCATCTTCAAGAGCAAGTACCACGGTGTCGAGTTGATGGACACGCTCACGGTGTCCCGTGACGCAGCAGGTGCTCTGCCTGTGGCGGCCGCGACTTCCGAGGAGGTGTGAGCCATGCGTAAGGCAGCTACCTACGTCGCTTGGGCCGCCGGTCTCTGCGTCCTGGGCATCGGCATCTACCTACTCGTGGCGCAGCCGTCCATCGACAAGGACTGGCTCGGCGTATGGGTCGAAGAGATGGAGATCGGTTCGCCGTTCGACCTTGCTGGCGCGGCGACCATCACCGGCGTTCTCGCGCTGGTCTTTGCACTGCTCACGTTCGTGGGCGCCTGGCTCATCCCCAAGCACTTCGTCGGCGCGGGCATCCTCATCGTGATGCTCGACGTGCTCGCCTGTCTAGGCGTAGCGATGAGTCCCGATCCTCGCATGGGCGTCTTCGTGTGGGCCGTGCC
>CAYMTC010000066.1:0-8345 GCA_964393265.1 uncultured Thermoleophilia bacterium | reverse complement strand
TGCTCTACGCGCCGTCGCAGCCCCAGCTTGAGGGCGTCTCGGTCGCCGACGTCGCGGCATCACGCGGCGCCGACCCGTTCGAGACCTTCCTGGATCTCATCGTCGAGGAGCGCGACCGGGTGGTCGGCATCTTCGACTACATCCATCCAGACGACATCAGGGCGGTCATAGAGCATCCCTTCACCATGATCTGCTCCGACGGCTTCGTCTCAGCGCCTCCCGATGCATCGTGGACGTCAGATCTGTACTGGCCCTGCAACTACGGAGAGTACCCTGGGATCCTCGAGCGCTTCGTTCGCGACGATCCGGTGCTGACGTTGGAGGCTGCGATCCGCAAGATGACGTCCTTCCCCGCGCAGCGGTTCGGTCTCCTTGATCGCGGAGTGCTGCGACCCGGCATGCGTGCCGACCTGGTGGTGTTCGACTTGGACCGCGTGCGCGACCGCGCCACGAATCCCTACCCGCACACCAAGCCGTTCGTCAACATCCCGCCTGCGTATCCCGAGGGCATCGACCACGTCATCGTCAATGGCGTGTCCGTCATCTCGGCCGCCGCCCAGACCGGCGCGCGGCCGGGTCGCGTCCTGCACCGCGACTGACGCGAACGGCCTGTCGAGCGGAGCAGTCGGACCTGCTGCACGACCGTCGGCAGCCAGCAGGCGACGGTCGCAGCGTCGCCCTGTTCCGCGCGACCGCTGCGGTACGTAGAATGTGCGTCGAGGGACGTGGGGTCGTCTGTCGTCCCATCCATCAGGGCACGCGTCGATAGGGGGTACCTAATGAGAGCGATACGCTGGCTGATAAGCGGTCTCGTCGCCGGATGCTGTCTTCTGGGGCTCGCTGTGCTCTGCACAGTGGCACCTCTCGCTCCTCCGGCGGCGACCGCCGATGAGGCCCCGTTGCCAGACACGACCATACTGCGCGTGGGCTGGGTGCGCGATCCCGACAACCTCAACCCCTTCATCGGGTACACCACCGAGGCCTACGAGGTCTGGCGCTTGAACTACGACATGCTCACCGGTTTCGATGCGGCCACTCTGCAGCCCACCCCCGAGCTGGCCACCGAGTGGAGCCACTCGGAAGACGGTATGACGTGGACGTTCAAACTCCGCGAGGGTGTGACCTGGCAGGACGGGAAGCCGTTCACGGCGGCCGATGTCGTCTTCACCTACAAGTACATCATCGACAATGAGCTCGGCAACTTCACCAGCTACACCACGTACATCGACGACGTCGTCGCTCTGGACGACTTCACCGTCGAGTTCCGCTGCTCCAAGCCCAAGGCCAACATGCTCGGCCTGTGGGTCCCCATCTTCCCCAAGCATATCTGGGAGGAGATCCCGGGCGAGGACGCCCAATCCACGTTCGTCAACGAACCGCCCATCATCGGCACAGGGCCGTTCCAGTGCGTCGAGTGGAAGAAGGACGAGTACGTCCGCCTGGTGGCCAACAAAGACTACTGGCGCGGCGCACCCAAGGTCGACGAGGTCATCTTCGAGACGTTCAAGAACGCCGATACCATGGTCGCCCAAATGAAGAACGGGTCGCTTGCGGCGGCTGTCAACATCCCGGAGGCGCAGTTCGCGTCGCTCGATGAGAGCGCCGGAGTCGACACGGTGGCGTTCGTGCAGAAAGGCTTCGTGGAGCTCAGCATCAACGCCTACGACAGCCCCGACAGCCAGGGTCACCCCGCACTCAAGGACCCAGCCTTCCGCAACGCGCTGCAGTGGGCGATGGACCGTGAGGCTATCGCCAAGATCGCTTGGTCGGGGTACGCCACGCCGGCCACCAGTCTGCTGCCGTCCGGCTACTACCAGGAACCACTCGACTACCACTGGGATCCGCCGGCGGGTGAGGAGTACACGTTCGACATCGAGAAGGCCAAGGCAGCCCTCGACGAGGCGGGCTACACCGACGCCGATGGTGACGGCATCCGCGAGTATCAGGGAGAGCCTATCGAGCTAAGGCTGGTCGCCATCAGCAACGATGTCCACGCCACCAAGATGGGCAAGCTGGTGGCTGGGTGGCTGCAGGACGCCGGCATCAAGGTGGACTACGAGGTCACCGACGATGGCAGCCTCTACGACATGGTCTGGGACATGAAGGGCGACAAGCCCGCACCCAGCTATGACCTGTGCCTCTGGGGGCCGTGGACCGGCGACGTCGACCCCAACTGGATCTTCTCGATTTTCACCACGGACCAGATCGGCGACTGGAGCGCCTGCTACTGGTCCAACGAGGAGTTCGACAGCCTCTACGACGCGCAGCAGACAGAACTCGACGAGCAGGCACGAAAGGACATGTTCCTGCGTATGCAGGAGATCATGTACGAGGAAAGCCCCGTCATCTTCCTCGTGTATCCCAAGATGCTCGAGGCGTACAACACGGCGAAGTGGCAGGGCTGGGTGCACTCTCCAGCCAAGACGGGCGGCGTGCTGTTCACGTCAGACAACATCGACTCATACCTTTTCGTGCAGCCCAAGGCGGCCGTCCAGGAGAGTGGCTCCAACACGGGCCTCATAGTGGGCATCGTGGTCGCGGCGGTGGTCGTCCTAGGTGTCGGGACATGGCTGGTCATGCGCAGCCGCAGGACGCATTCAGAAGAGGACTAGACCGCGTGCTCCACGGACCGTACAAGCTGGACACATCAAGCAGGTCGCACCGCAGGTAGCGCGCTTGGACATTGTGTAGAATGAGGGCGCGCTCCGGCGCGTGATCGTAGGCTGTGGGGGCGTATCCGGGCACCTGGACACGCCCCCACAGCTGCCGATCGAGCCTACGCGCGAGCCCATCCAGCGAGTTTGGCAGGGAAGCATGATCACGGTGCAGGACATCCTGGACATCCCCGAGCTGAATCTCCGGCTGCTCGCGGGTGCCAGGTCCACCAGCAACCCAGTGCGCTGGGTGCACATCGCAGAGGTACCAGACCCCACGGACTGGCTCAAGGGCGGCGAGCTGCTGCTCACCACCGGCTACCCGCTCGTGGGGTCCGACGACAAGATAGCGGCCTACCTTCAGCGGCTCATCGATCACAACCTGTCCGGGCTAGGCGTGGGCGTCGGCTTCAGCTTCGACGAGGTCCCTCAGATCATGATCGACCTGGCCGAGGAGAGCAGTTTCCCCCTGTTCACCATCCCCTACAGCGTGCCGTTCATCGCCATCACCGAGGCAGTCTCGTCGAAGATCGTCAACGAGCAGTACTCGCTACTGCAGCGTAGCTTGGCGGTGCACGAGAAGCTCACCAAGATCGTCCTTGAGGAACGCGGACTCGACGCGATCCTCTCCACTCTCTCCGCTCTCGTGGGCTGTTCGGCGGTGCTGTTCGACTTCCACGGGCTGGTGCTCTGCGAGGCTTCGTACCGTCGGCGGGTGCCCAGCAGCCTCATAGGCGAGCTGTGGAAGCAGATCTCAGACAAGCGCGCCAGCCGCCAGGACTTCGCGGTGGGCATCGAGGGTCTGGGCGGCGGCGTCCAGGTGTACCCCGTCGTGGCGTCCCACCGCATCGGGGCCTTTCTCGCTGTGGTCAAGGACAGCGGCGACTTCTCAGACTACGACCGCATCATCCTGCATCATGTCGTGACTGTCACGGCTCTGGAGCTCGTGAAGAAGAAGGCGGTCGCAGAGACCGAGAAGCGCTTGGCGGGCGACTTCTTCGATGAGTTGGTGGCCAGCGATCTGTACGAAGAGGAGATCGCCAGGCGGCTGGCATTCTTCGGCCTCGACCCCGAGGCCGAGCACCTCATCATGCTGATCGACATCGACGCGTTCAGAGCGTTCTCGGATGGCGAGCGTGAGGAGACGGTCGTCCAGGACGTCAAGGAGCGTCTGCACTGGGCTGTGGACGAGTTCCTCGCCCGCCGCTCGCTGCCCTTCATCTCGGCATCGCGCAGCGACTCGGTGATCGTCCTTCTGCAACTCAGTCGCGACACCTCGCAACAGGTGATGCGTCTGGCGACCGAGCTGCACGAGACGGTCGCCGGCATCACGCCGGAGGTGACGGTGTCGGTCGGTGTGGGGCGTCCGCACAAGTCGCTGATCGACCTCCGCCAGAGCTACTACGAGGCGCACTACGCCATCAAGATCCGCAAGCTCAAGGGAGATGCGGCGGTTATCGCCAGCTTCGATGACCTGGGATCGTACGGGCTGCTGCTGGGCCTGCAGGACACGCTGTCTCTCGAGGTGTTCTACGAGAGCGTGCTGGGAGCTCTCCGCGCCTACGACGAGGAGAGCTCCAGCGACCTGGTCAAGAGCCTGCAGTACTTCCTCGAGGCCAATGGGCACTGGGGCGAGGCGGCCGAGCGGCTGTACGTGCACCGCCACACACTGCGCTACCGCATGAAGCGCGTCGAAGAGATCACCGGCCGCAATCTGGACTCTTCACAGGACCGCATGGAGTTCTGGCTGGCGCTCAAGGCGCGCGAGCTCATCGACCAGTCTGCGAAGAAGCCCAAGACGCTACGAGAAGGTTAAGCAGCGACGGGATGCCCACGCCGCTGCGAGACAGCTGGGCAGCGACAGGATGCCCACGCCGCAGCAGAGCCGGTAGTGATCGAGGCGACTCGTCGCTGCACACCAGAGAGGGCGCTCCGTTGGCGGTTTGACGGGTCTCCCAGCCGGTGCATATTGTCAACCTGGCATGATCAATCCTGAGTTGACGAAGCGGTCCAGCAGAGTGCGCGGGCTTGTGCTCGCGGCCCTTCTCGCGGCGCTGACCGCAGTCGGCGCGTTCCTGTCGTTCCCTCTCCTTGGCGTCGTGCCGTTCTCTCTGCAGGTGGTCTTCGTGCTGCTTGCAGGCCTGCTGTTGGGCCCTAGCCTGGGCGCCAGCAGCATGGTGGCCTACCTGACGCTGGGGCTTGTGGCTCCCGTGTACGCGGGAGGGGCGACGGGCTTGGGCTCTCTGGTGGGGCCCTCAGGAGGGTATCTGTGGGGCTTCGTCGTCGGGGCCGCTCTGGTGGGCTGGGTGGCCAGGCGTCGGCAGCCGCGGAGCGTCGTGGGACTCACCGCGACAGCGCTTGTCGGCCTGGTCCCCATCTACACCCTGGGGACGGCGTGGCTGTCGCTGAGCCTCGGATTCACGGATGCGCGGGCCGCCCTGTGGGCCGGCGTGCTGCAATTCGTGCCCGGGGACGTGCTGAAGGCCGTGTGCGCGGCGCTGGTCGCTCGTGCTCTGCTGTCTGCTCCCGTGACCATGCCGGTCAGGCGACTGCCAGACAGTACGCCCGGGGCGCCGGTCGCGCCGCCGTGAAATGCGCCGATGCTGCCGCTCGCAGGTCCTCGGCTGGCTGCCTGAGGCGACCTCAGTCGGGCAGCACCTCGACGTCGACGCCTGTGAGACGGGGGTCGTCCAGGCAGCGCAGGATCGCTGCCGCTACCTCTTCTGGGCGTACGAGGCGACAGTAGCCCTGACAATCGGCAGCGCGCAGGGTGGCATCGCGGCGCTCGTCGTCGGGTAGGTCGACCGGGGCAGGGGCGATGCCGAACACCCTGACTCCGTCCCCGTGCCACGCCGCGGCCAGCAGACGCACCAGGGCGATCTGCGCGGCCTTGGCGGCGTAGTGAGAGGCGAGGCGCGGCCACGAGTGGTCATCGACGCGGTCGGTGATAGCCACTATGGCCCCGCGCTGTGGGGCTGGTCCGCTGTGTTGTGGGGGAGCCGCCGAGGAGGCGGTGAGACGGGGCCTGTGCAAGGCCTCGAGGAAGACCTCTCGCGCAGCCTGGGCGCAGAAGAGGAAGCCTCGTGCGATGACGTCGGTGGAGGCGTCCCACGCCACCTCGTCCACGTCCTCCGGCGCTTGGGGTACGAAGGGGCCGCTGGCGGCGTAGATCACCGCGTCGAGCCCGCCCAGCGCCTCAGCAGCGCTGCGGACGATATGGCGCGCGTCGAGGCGCGAACGGACGTCGCCCACCACGACAGTGAGGCCCGGCTGCAGCCGGCGGAGCTCTGCCAGGCATGGTGCCATCCGCGTGGGGTCACGGGTAGAGACGGCGATGCGGACGCCGCGACGGGCGAGATCGATCGCCACCGCTCCTCCCAGCTTGCGAGTACCACCGACGACAAGGCAACGCACCGCGGCCTCCTCACTGACGTTTCGACTGCGATTCTACTGGGCGGACCACAAGGCACGACGCACGTCGGGTGTGATACACATGTCGCAGCAAGGGGCGACCGCCGAGGTCGCAGATGGAGAAGGCGGGTGTATCGATGACGCGGCAGCTCGATGATCTCGACCGACAGTTCGCGGCGTTGTTGGCTGAGGACGGCCGAGTCTCACTCTCGGATGTCGCAGAGCGGGTGGGCGTGTCCCGCCCCACGGTGGCCAGCCGTGTCAAGGCGCTTCTGGCAGACAAGGCACTGCGTGTCGCGGCACTGCTGAACATCACTGAGGTACCTGGGGTCACGGTGGCACTCGTGGGCTTCACGCTCGACAAGTACCGTCTGGATGAGATGTTGCAGCAGATAGCCGGCCTCGACGAGGTCATCTGGGCGGCGGTCGTCACTGGTCGCTACGACATCATCGCTGAGGTGGCGACCGAGGATGGCATGGCCGGCCTCTACAGGTTCCTGAGCGAGTCCCTCAGCTCAGTCGGCGGCATCGACTCCAGCGAGGTCTTCGTGATCATGAAGGCCAGCCGCAAGTGGACGGCGCTGTCGCCTGCGATGCGCCGCGCTTGGCTGAACACGGCCAGACGTGACACCTAGTCCTCCTGGCGAGCCGCCGGTGACACGGTCCGTGGGGAGCGGACTTGCCACTTGAGCTGATTCGTAGGGTCCCCACTTGACGATTCGCAACGTCGGTGCCACCACTTCATGCTAGAGTGTGAAATGATTCACAGCGGCCGTCCGGCTACGTGCTGGCGGCGGTCGTGGTAGTTCATCGCGAGGAGGGATCGATGATCGTAGGCGTGCCCAAGGAGATCAAGAACGAGGAGTACCGCGTCGCTGTGACGCCCAACGGCGTCAAGGAGTTCGTGCGCGCCGGTGCAGGCGCAGGTTCGGGCTTCAGTGACGAGGCCTACCAGGCTGCTGGCGCTCAGCTGGCCCCCGTCAGCGAGGTCTTCGCGGCCGCCGACATGATCGTCAAGGTCAAGGAGCCGCTCGAGGTCGAGTGGCCGCTCTTCAAGGACGACCAGATCCTCTACACCTACCTGCATCTCGGCGCGGGCTACGCCAAGCCGCTGACAGAGGGTCTCATGAAGGCCGGCATCCGGGCCATCGCCTACGAGACGGTCGAGACGCCCAGCGGCGGCCATCCCCTTCTCTTCCCCATGAGTGAGGTCGCCGGCCGTCTGGCCATCCAGGCGGGCGCCACGCATCTGCAGAAGGCCAACGGCGGCTCCGGTGTGCTGCTGGGCGGCGTGACCGGCGTGCCGCCGGCCAAGGTCGTCGTCATCGGCGGCGGTACCGTCGGTGTCAACGCTGCCAAGATGGCCGTCGGCCTTCGCGCACGCACGGTCATCGTCGACAAGGATGCGGCTCGTCTCGCCTACCTCGATGACATCTTCGGCGGCCGCGCCGAGACGCTGCTCAGCAACGAGGCGGCCATCGAGGAGGCCATCGCCGACGCTGACCTTATCGTCGGGGCAGTCCTCCTGCCGGGCGGCGCGCAGGCCCCGCACCTGGTCAAGCGGCGCATGCTCAAGAACATGCGTCCGGGCTCGGTACTGGTCGACGTGGCCATCGACCAGGGCGGCTGCTTCGAGACCTCCAGGCCCACCACGCACACTGACCCCACCTTCGTGGTGGACGGCGTCATCCACTACTGCGTGGCCAACATGCCGGGCGCCGTCGCGCGCACATCGACGTTGGCGTTGACCGGCGCGACGCTGCCCTACGGCCTCGCCATCGCCAACAAGGGCTTCGAGCAGGCCGTCGCGGACGATGACGCTCTGGCGTTGGGAGTGAACCTCTACCGCGGCAAGCTCACTATCCCGTCGGTGGCTGCCGCTCACGGTCTTCCTTACACCCCTGTCGCGGAGGCCATCGCCTGAGCAGTCCTCTGTAGGCCTGTACGAAACGTCAGGCTGATCCCCATATCCTCGACGCGGGGGGCGATGGGCGCCCCGGGGGGGGCGGGGGTGTTTGGTACGGCGCGCGGTGCACACCGCGCGCCGTTCTTCTCTGCCGCGGGGGAAAAGGAGACTACGATGGCCGATCTTCTCAGGGTGGACCTGAGTTCCGGTACGGTGACAGAAGAGACGCTCCCTGAGCATCTCACTCGTGAGCTCATCGGAGCCAAGGGTGTCGGCACGTACTTGCTGGCTCAGGAAGTGGGGCCAGAGGTCGAGCCGCTCAGTCCAGAGAACAAGCTCATCTTCTCCATCGGGCCCCTGGCCGGTACGTCCAT
>CAYMTC010000065.1:4217-8402 GCA_964393265.1 uncultured Thermoleophilia bacterium | reverse complement strand
GGGGGCGACAGTGGACGTAGAGGGCTACGACTCGCGGCTGCCGGCGAACGGAGACGGTGGTCCAGGTGTCTGGTTCGCCACACTGCCGCAGCCGGTGGTGTCCCGTGAGTCGCTCCGTGGCACCGTAGAGGCCGACGTGGCCATCATCGGGGCCGGGTTCACGGGGCTCTGGACGGCCTACTACCTCAAGCGGCTGCAGCCCCACACACGGGTCGTCGTCGTCGAACGCAAGGTGGCCGGCTACGGGGCCTCGGGCCGCAACGGTGGGTGGTGTCATCCTTACTTGCCCGTGAGCCTGGAGATGCTGGCCGCTGAGTCCACCCGCAAGCTGGCGGTCGCTACGCAGAGGGCCATGTACGCCACGGTCGATGAGGTCGGTCGGGTGTGTGCCCAAGAGGGCATCGAGGCACACTTCCACAAGGGCGGGCTGCTCTCAGTGGCCACGGGTCCCGCTCAGCTCGCGCGCGTGCGTGAGGAGTCTTCCTACTATGCGTCGTGGGGCTTCGGTGACCAAGTGTCCTGGCTGGGCACGTCCAAGGTCGAGGAGTCACTGCGCATCGCTGGCTGTCTGGGCGCCAGCTACACCGCCCAGAGCGCCGTGGTGCAGCCGGCCGCCTTGGTGCGCGGCCTGGCGCAGGTCGTGGAGGGTCTCGGAGTCACGGTCTACGAGAACAGCCTGGTGCGTGGGTTCGGTCCACACGCGGTGCGTACCGTCCACGGCAGGGTCGACGCTACCCACGTGGTCCGCGCCACGGAGGGGTACACCACGGGCTTCTCGAGGCACCGCTGTCGTTACGTGCCCATCTACTCGCTCATGGTCGCCACTGAGCCGCTGCCGGACGCCTTCTGGCGTACCGTGGGATGGGGCGACCGTGCCACGCTCACCGACGGTCGCCACCTGTACGTCTACGCAGCGCGCACGCCCGACGGGCGCATCGCTATGGGCGGACGTGGCGCTCCCTACCACTTCGGCTCGCGGATCTCGCGCAGCTTCGAGGCCGTACCGCGCGTGTTCGAGAAGCTGCACGGCGTGCTGCGTGAGTTCTTTCCGACCATCGGCGACGCGGAGATCACGCATCGCTGGGGCGGCGCGCTGGCCGTCCCGCGTGACTGGCATCCCTCTGTCGGCCTGGATCGTCAGACAGGGCTTGCGTACGCGGGAGGCTACGTCGGTGACGGCGTCGCCACGTCGAACCTTTGTGGTCGTATCCTGGCCGACCTCATTCTGCAGCGCGACAGCGAGCTGGTCAGGCTGCCGATCGTCGACCACCGCAGCCCCCTCTGGGAGCCCGAGCCGCTGCGCTGGATGGGGGTGTCCACGTCTATGGCGCTTCTAGCCCGCGCCGACCGCCAGGAGGCACGCACAGGCAGGCCGTCGACCATGGCTGCACTGGTCAAGAAAGTCATCGGGGTCTAGCGCGGAGGGGTGGCGTGAGCGCTGAAGATGAAGCTGCCGGCCGGCACGTGTACGGCTCTGCCGACCCGCAGGCGGGGGTGTTCTGGCTTGGTGGTGACGATCGCTGGCAGCAGCCGCGGGACGTCACGTCACTCCGTCGGACGGTAGAAGCCGACGTCTGCGTGGTCGGCGGCGGCTTCACCGGTCTCTGGACGGCCCTGCACTTGAAGTGGCTGGCCCCGCAGACCGAGGTGGTGCTCGTTGAGCGTGAGCTCTGCGGCACCGGCGCCGCGGGTCGCAACGGCGGCTGGCTCAACGGCTTCGAGGCCGACCTGCCAGAGTTCATCACCCGGTTCGGCGAAGAGGCGGCGCTGTGGCTCGTACGCGCCTGTCGCGACAGCGTCTCGCACATCGCGGAGGTGGTGCGCAGCCACCACATCGACTGCGATCTAGCGCTCGGCGGCGCAGTCACCGTGGCCACGTGCGCGGCCCACCGTGGCTCGTGGGATGCCGCCATCGCGGCCGCGGAGCGCGTCGGCCTTGGGGAGGTGCTGCGCAAGCTCGACGCAGAGGAGGCGCGCCGCCTGTCCGGCTGCGTCGACGCTGTCGAGGGCGTGGTCTGGACACTCGCCGGCAGCGTGCAGCCCGGTCTGCTGGCGCAGGGTCTGCGCCGGGTGGTCAAGGAGCTCGGCGTCCGGGTCTACGAGGCGAGTCCCATGACCGCCTTCACGCGCGGCCGGCCTAGCGTGGTCCAGACGACGGGCGGCGCCGTCATCGCCGACCAGGTCGTACTGGGACTCGCCTCATGGCTGGCGACCGTACCCGAGTTGCGGCGCACGCTCTTCATCATCCCCTCGCACATGGTCGCCACCGAGCCGGCCGCTGCGCGGCTCGACGCTGTCGGCTGGCAGTACGGACGCCCCTTCAGCGACGCTCGCATCACAGTGCACTACGGCCAGCGCACCAAGGACGACCGCATGGCCTTTGGCCGCGGGGGTGGCCGGCTGGGCTTCGCCGGCCACGTCATCCCGGCGCACTTCCACGATGAACGAGAGGCGCGCCAGATCGCCGGCGATATGTGCGCGCTGATGCCCGCCATGCGCGGCGTACGGATCGACTGGCGGTGGGGCGGCCCAGTGGACCGCGCGCAGCACGCGTTCCCGTGGGTCGGGACGCTGGGCCGGCACAAGAACATCCACTACGGGGCGGGCTACTCGGGCAACGGTGTCGGGCCGTCGCACTTCATCGGCCGCACTTTGGCCGCGCTGGCGCTGGGCCGCCACGACGAGTACGCCGGCAGCGCGCTGGTCTCTGGGCCGCCTACCTACCTGCCTGTGGAGCCTGTGCGCTCGTTGGGGGCGCGGGTCGTGCGGTCTGCAGTCAAGCGCTGTGAGGACGCGGAGACCGGCGGGCGAGAGCCGGACCCGCTGTCACGGCAGCTGCGCAAGGGGCTCTCGCTTGCCCTGCCCAAAGGGGTCTCGCTGGCCCGCTGGCGCCGTTAGACGCGCCCACAAGGCCTGCGGCCCAGCCGCCGGGTAGACTGGTCGTCACCGCGGTATCGGCATCGGGAGGTGGCAGGTGGATCCTGGTCTTCGCGTAGTGAAGGTCCGTCAGCTGTGGCCGGACACGGCGCTCGACGACCTGGAGGGCCATGTCAGAGGACTCCTGCGAGGACCGGAGGCTCAGGAGAGCCTGCGGCAGCTGACTGCCTCCGACCGCGGTCGCCCAAAGACCACCAGCTCCCTGCTCGACACCGCGTTGCCGCCGGGGGCTGACGGTCCGCGCGTGGCCGTGACGGCCGGCAGTCGGGGCATCCGCGACTTAGCGCTTGTGCTGCGGACCGTCATCGACGAGCTGCGCCGCACAGGCTGTCGGCCTTTCGTCGTGCCGTGTATGGGCAGCCACGGTGGGGCTACGCCGCAGGGCCAGGCCGATGTGCTGGCCGACTTGGGTGTCACCGAGGCCAGCGTGGGCGCGCCGCTCGTCTCGTCGCTCGATGTCGTGGAGGTGGCGACGAGCGCCTTCGGCGCGCCCGTGTACGTGGGCCGCGACCTCGTCGCCGCCGACGGCATCGTCGCGGTCAACCGCGTCAAGGTGCACACTGACTTCAGCGCCGACATCGGCAGCGGCATCGCGAAGATGCTGGTGATCGGCGCCGGAAAGCAGCAGGGCGCCGAGTCTGCGCACCGCTCCTGTCTGCAGCATGGGTATCCAGAGACCATCGTCGAACACGCACGCTGCATCGTGGAGCGCCTGCCGGTGCTCTTCGGCATCGCCGTGGTGGAAGAGCAGCGCGAGCGCACCGCCGCTGTCGAGCTTGTGCCGACGCTCCAGGGGATCGAGGTACTGCTGACACGGGAGCGAGCGCTCAAGGTGAAAGCCGACAGTCTCATGGCCAGGCTGCCGTTCAACGACATCGACGTGCTGGTCGTCGACCGCATGGGCAAGGAGATCAGCGGCGCCGGCGTGGACACCAACGTGGTGGGTCGGCGCGCCATCCGCGCGGGCACCCAGCCGTCATGCCCGCACGTGCGCCGCCTCCTCATCTGCGACCTCACAGACCAGAGCCACGGCAACGCTTCGGGCGTGGGCGTCGCCGACTTCATCACGCGGCGACTGCTCGACAAGGTGGACCGTCGGTACACAGAGATCAACTGCCTTACCGCTGCCGCTCCCGAGGAGGCGCGGCTGCCGATCGCGCTCGATACCGATCGGGAGGCGGTCGCCGCGTGTCTCTCTACGTGCGGCGTGCAGCACGCCGCCGACGCACGCCTCGTCTGGATCCGCGA
>CAYMTC010000065.1:0-4207 GCA_964393265.1 uncultured Thermoleophilia bacterium | reverse complement strand
CCCGACGTCTTGAGATTTCCGCCCATGCCGCCCGGAAAGGCGACCCCAGAACGAAGTAGCCCACAATCAGCGGCACCGCCAACTCGTGAACTACAATGACCGCCGCGGCGGCAAACACCAACTGCACAAGGTGCCGGAAACTGCGGCGACCGCGAAACAACTGATTGAACAAGTGGGGATAATGGATCCGCGACACCATGAGCCTCGAGACGCTGGTCGTCAGCGAGGCTCTGCTGCCCGAGGTGCGAGCCAGCGCCGACACCCTGACGACCGAAGGCGAGCTGTCTGCTCTGCCGTTCACCATCGCCGGAGAACTGGTCTCACCCTGGTGACAGTCCGTCCGCTGGAGCTCCGGGACTGTCCTGGATGCAGCCGCCAGGCCGGGCGCGCGTCTCACCGATCCCGGATGCCCACGAGGGGTCTTCGCGTGGCACGGACTGTCCGATACGGTCGCTCGGGGCTCTTCATGTTGGCCATCACGTCAGACGTCGCACCTTGCATGGCCTGTGCCGGGGGCACTAGGATGCCGACGGTGGCCGCACCGGTCGCCTGAGGCGTACGGTGCGGCGCTGTCGCACAGTGGCCAGGTCCAGGCGGTCTTGCCACTCGACACGCTTCCCTTTCTGGGGTACGGCCACGCAAGCAGAGGTAGCGAGTACGTCACGGTGAGTGAGAAGCTCAACCAAGACACGAACATAGGCTCCGGGCTCTGGAAGGGCCTGGGGATGTGGGCTTGGATCCTCTTCCGTATCAGCGGTCTCATCTTGGTGGCCTACCTCTTCGTGCACATCGTCATCATCTCGCAGGGTGAGATGACCGGTGCGGACGTCCTCGACAGGCTTTTCGAGATGTTCGACAGTCCCATCCTCGTCTTTCTCGACTTCATGCTGGTGGCCGCCGTGCTCTACCACGGTCTCAACGGCGTGCGCGTGCTGCTCATGGACCTCGGCATCGGCATACGTCAGCACAAGCTGGTGTTCTGGGCGGTCATGGCTGTAGCGGCCGGGCTGCTGGCCTGGTTCGCCGTCGTGGCCGCCCCGTTCGTGTTCGGTGGTGGCGCATGACGAGAGGAGAGGCTCTGTGAAGGCGCTCGCGGCAGACGTGGCCCGAGTAGACAGTCAGCGCGGTGGTGCGTGGCTCTGGCTCCTGCAGCGTGTCAGCGCTGTGATCCTCCTCGTGGGCTTGCTGACGCACCTCATCGCCACCCACATCTTCAACATCGGCGAGCTCAGCTACGACAACATCGCCGAGCGGCTGCAGTCAGGTTTCTTCATCACGATCGACATCCTGCTGCTGGCAGCCTCCGTCTTCCACGCGCTCAACGGTGTCCGTATGGTGCTGCTCGACTACTTCTTCAGTGAGCGCTCACAGCGGCGCGTTCTCGACGTCGCGCTGCTCCTGTTCGGCTTGGCGGCCTTCGTCTTCGGCCTGTGGGCTCTCTGGCCCTGGATCACGACATGAGCGTGCTTCGCCACCAACTGCTTGTGGTCGGCGGCGGGCTCGCCGGGCTTCGCGCCGCGGTCCAGGCCAAGATGGCCGGCCTGGATGTGGCGGTCCTGTCGCAGGTGCATCCTGGGCGTAGCCACTCCGGCGCTGCCCAGGGTGGCATCAACGCTGCCCTTGCCAACAACCCAGAGGGCGCGCACGACACACCCGAGCTGCACGCATTCGACACCGTCAAGGGCAGCGACTATCTTGCCGACCAGCCCGAAGCGGCGCAGATGTGCGCCGACGCACCCAGCGCCATCTACGAGATGGAGCACTGGGGGTGCCCGTTCTCCCGCTACGACGACGGGCGCATCTGCCAGCGTCCGTTCGGCGGCGCCGGCTTCCCGCGTACTTGCTACGGCGCCGACAAGACCGGCCACTACCTGCTGCACACGCTGGTCGAGCGCTCCTACATGCTGGGCATCAAGCTGTACGTCGAGTGGTTCGTCACGCGGATCATCGTCGCCGACGGACGCTGTCTGGGCGTGGTCGCGTACGACATGATCGGCGGCGAGTTCCACGCCCTGTACGGCGAGGCGGTCATCATGGCCACCGGCGGCGCGGGTCGCACATACAGCAACACCACCAACTCGCTCATCTCCACGGGCGGCGGCGCTGGCATCGCCTACCACGCCGGTGTGCCGCTAAAGGACATGGAGTTCATCCAGTTCCATCCCACCGGGCTCTACACCACCAATATCCTCATGACCGAGGGCTGTCGCGGTGAGGGCGGTTACCTCATCAACGACCTCGGCGACCGCTTCATGGACCAGTACGCGCCCAAGGCCATGGAGCTGGCGCCGCGCGACATCACCGCGCGCGCCATCTGGACAGAGATCCTCGAAGGGCGCGGCATCGGCGGCCAAGCGTACATCTACCTGGACCTCCGGCACCTCGGTGAGGCCAAGATCAGGGAGCGGCTGCCTGGCATCCGCGACTTGGCCATCCACTTCGAGGGCGTCGATCCGGTGGTCGAGCCTATCCCCATCGTGCCCAGCCAGCACTACACCATGGGCGGTATAGACAGCAATGTGGACGGCGCGACGCTGCTACCAGGACTCTACGCCGCCGGCGAGTGCGGCTGCGTCAGCGTCCACGGCGCCAACCGCCTGGGCGGCAACTCGCTGCTCGAGACGGTGGTCATCGGCCGCCGGTCGGGCGCCAAGGCATCCGAGCAGGTGGCGGCCGGGGAAGCTCTCGCTGATCTGGAGCGAGCTATCGCGGGCGAGGTCGGTGAGAAGGCAGTGGCCGACATGAAGCTGGCGGTCGAGCGGCTAGCCGGCAACACGGACGGTCACGACCCGTACGCTATCCGCAACGAGCTCACGGTCACCATGAAGGACCACTTCGGCATCTTCCGCGACGCCGCCACCATGCAGGCCGGGCTCGAGAAGCTCGTGGACCTCAAGGAGCGTGCCAGCGATCTGCGTCTGTCCTACGCTGGTGGGCCGTTCAACCTGGACATGATCCGCACCGTCGAGCTGCAGAGCATGATCGACTTGGCCCTGGCCACGGCCAGCGGTGCGCTGGCGCGCACCGAGTCGCGTGGCTCGCATTCCCGTACCGACTTCAAGACCCGCAACGACGTCGACTGGCTCAAGCACACTATCGCGCGTCACCGTCCGGACGAGGCGCTACCAAGCCTCGAGTACCGCCCGGTCGAGCTAGGCCTCTTCGAGCCCCAGGAGAGGAAGTACTGATGCCCGAGGTACGGCTGCGCATCAACCGCTACGACCCGGCCACCGACGGCCCGCTCGCGGGCGGTCGGCGCACGGACCGCTGGGAGGAGTTCACCGTCCCTTATGAGGGCACTATGACCGTCCTCGAGGCTCTCTTCGCGATCCAGGAGAACCAGGATGGCTCGCTGGCCTTCCGCTACTGCTGCCGCGCATCTGTCTGCGGCTCCTGTGCCATGTACATCGACGGGCGCTACCGGTTGGCCTGTCAGACCAACGTCACCCACTTCGGCGACAAGGTCATCACCGTGGCCCCCATGCCGCACATGCCGCTGGTGAAAGACCTGGTCGTGGACATGACGAGCTTCTTCGCCAAGTACGAGTACATCAAGCCGTGGCTCATCCGCTCCTCGCAGGATCCCGAGAAGGAGATACCGCAGTCCCCAGAGGACCACAGGAAGCTGGAGATGCCCATCGACTGCATCCTGTGCGGGGCGTGCTACTCGTCTTGCCCCTCCGTGTGGTGTGAGGACGACTACCTTGGCCCCGCGGCCCTGCTCAAGGCCTACCGGTTCGAGGTCGACTCGCGCGATGAGGGCGGCAAGGAACGTCTGTCGCGGTTCGACAACGAGCGCGGCATCTACCGTTGCCACACCATCGGCAACTGCTCAGAAGCGTGCCCCAAGGAGCTCAACCCCACCGAGGGCATCCAGTGGCTCAAGCGGGCGGCCGTACGCCGTAGGATCTTCGGCCGCCGCAAGTAGCCGCGACTCTCCGTCCGCCTCTCCATCGCGCATCTCCCGTTTCCCGGCTCAGCAGGTAAGCTGGAGGAGTCGTGCGGATAGCAGTCGTGCGGATCCGTGGCAGCGCACCGCAAGGCGCTCTATGATCCCCGGTAGGTGCTCGCAGGCCTCGGCCGTGATGGGAGGTGCATGTGGCAGACCATCTCACACTTACGGCTGTACCGGGGCTCATCGCCGGCCACTGGACGGACACCAGTGCGGCCACCGGCTGTACCGCAGTCCTCTGCGCTAAGGGGGCCG
>CAYMTC010000064.1:258-8407 GCA_964393265.1 uncultured Thermoleophilia bacterium | reverse complement strand
TACGAGATGGAATCTCGTGACTGGAGTTCAGACGTGGTGCTCTTCCGATCTATCGTCGCGGATGGGCGCGCCGCTGTCGGCGATGGGCCGCGCCTCGCCGCCCCGCGCGATGAGCACCGTGTGGTTGGCGAGGCCGATGACGACCCCCTCGCGCAGGACTCGTGCAACCGGCGTCTCGACCTCCTGTCCGGTGGCCTCGTTCACGATGTGGAACACGTCGCTGAGGGGGTGTCCCTTGGCCTCGGTCTGCGTCCACCCTGTGAGCTGCTCGGCGACGGGGTTGAGCAGCTGCACGTTCCCGTCTGTGTCAGTCGTGATCACGGCGTCACCGATGCTGCGCAGGGTGACGCCGTACCGCGCCTCGCTGGCCGCGCGTGCGGCCTGTGCTTCGAACAGTGACCGATAGGTGGCCTTCTGCCGTCGCTGCCAGAGCAGGCCCGCGACGCTGGCCCCGACGGCCACTAGGCCGAGGACGAGTGCCACCAATAGAGCCGGGTCTGAGCTCCACACCGAGAGCGCCTCCGCCGTGTCGACCTTGGCTACGATCGACCAGGGCGAGTCCGGCACCTTGGTGAGGACCGCCAACACCTCGACGCCGCGGTAGTCGGGTCCTTGCATAAGGCCCTCACGGCCTAGCGCGGCAGGCACCGCGGGCACATCGGTGCGGACCAGCGGTATGCGCAGCTCGAGCGCGGCGTCATCACGATGGCGCAGGTCGTTGAGGAAGACGACCTCCTGGCCGACCCGCTCCACGAGGAGTGTCTCGGCGGTGGCGCTGTCGACCGGCCACGACTGGATGAGGGGGTAGAGGTAGCGCTGAGCGTTCATGCGCAGCAGGACGGCACCGACCGCCCGTTCGCCGTTCGCGCTAGCCACCGAGAGGGGGGCGACCGCAGCGATATGGGGTGCGGGATCGCCGGGTCCGCGGTGGAGGTCGGTGAGCTGGGGTGTGAGGCTTCTCAGTGCGGCGGCGACGGTCGACGCCGCCTCCTGATCGAGCGGCGCCGTGTCGCCCGTGAGGCTCAGGCGGACTCGGCCGCTGTCGTCTACGAGCAGGACATCCGCGTAGCCGTAGGCCGCCCGAAGGCTAAGGAAGCGTTCCTTGAGGCCGGCCTCTACGCTGCGCACCTGCGCGGCAGGCAACGGCTCGCCGGTGAGCCAATCGGTCACCGCATCGTTGAGGAAGGGGCTACGCATGAGCACCGTGGCGTCGCCGAGTCGCTCTGAGCGCCACTCTGCGATCTCGGCGGCTTTGAGTTCACCGATGGCTTCAAGGTCCGCCGCGGCGACCGCCCGCAGGTGCGCCCGTTGCGCGAAGAAGAAGAGGAGACCGGCGCCCAGCAGGATGGCGCCGGTGGACGCCAGCGCCAGCACGGTGCGCTGCGCACCGCTCACGGCGCACTGCCCCGGGTAAGAGGCTGCCGCCCTGGCTGCCCTACCGCTCGGTGACAGAGCATGCGGTCCACTGTCTGGTGGGTGACTCCCGGTAGTGTGCGGTCTCTGGCGGCCACGATACTACAGGTAGCGTCGCGGATGAGAGGGGCCGCGTTGCCTGGGGCGAGAGGGGCCGCGTTGCCGCGGTCTACAGTGCGCGGCGCCGGTGGCTGCGCAGGGCGCCGCGTTCCACCGCGTCGATGTAGACCATCACGAGGGCCACGTCGGCGACGAAGGTCACTGCGCCTATGGCGATCGTGCGCACGACGAGGAGCCCGATCATGTCGCGCAGACCACCGTCGATGGCTGGGTCTATGAGGGCTGCGACCAGGCGCACGAGGATGACGACGACGGCGAGGATGACCAGGGAGAAGGGCACGTTGGCCCGCAGCGTCCTCAGTGACTTGACGATGGCCGAGAACGGATCGCCGCCGCTGATGATGATGGCGTAGTCGGGGTAGAGCAGGGTCGCCGCCACAAGCAGCTGAAGGAGGTCGATGAGCAGTGCGGACGGCTCGCTCGTGCCGACGGTACGGAACAAGACATCGATGCCCAGGTACACCAGCTCGATGATGAGCATGAGTCCCAGGAGGCTCAGGAACTGGGAGCCGTTCTGCGGGGCGAAGTGCAGGCGGCCGACGATGGAGCGGATGTAGCCGGCGGTGAACCACGTCGTGAGCAAGAGGCTGACGGCTACGATGGTCGCGGTGAGGAGGTCGGGCGAGACGAGGAGCTGGTAGAGAAGTGTGGTGGAGCGACGGTAGACGTCCGAAAGAGGGTCGCCGCTGCTGAGCCAGTCGGTGAGCAGCGGCGTGACCATCTCCACCGCATAGATGGCGATGGCGTAGAAGACGAGGAACTGCTTGGCGCGAAGGGTCGCGGAGATGCGTCCCACGAGGTACTGCAGGTTCATCTCCATGGCGAGCGAGTATACACTCCGGGCAGCATGAGAGCCCTCCGTGACACTCTCTCTCGCCACCTCCTGCTGTGGCTCGCCGGCGGCGTTCTCGGGCTGACCCTCTGTGTCGGCCCGCTCTCCGTGGCGGCCGCTCAGCCGGCTGCGGAGCCGCGCCTTGGCGACATGTCGGCGGCGGTCATGGACCAGGCTACCGGTCGCTGGGTCTACGTGGCGGCCGGCGATCGCGAGCGGCCCATGGCGTCGACCACGAAGATCATGACCGCCCGCCTGGTCCTTGGGAGCGACCTGACGCTGCAGCAGATGGTCACCGTGCCGTCGCTGCAGATGCGCTGGGACGAGATGGACGTCAAGCTGGCGGCCGGGCAGCGACTCACGGTGGACAAGCTCATGCAAGCCATGCTTGTCGCCAGCGCCGGGGATGCGGCACGTACGCTGGCCGTGGCCGTGGCCGGCTCGGAGCGCGAGTTCGTCGCACGGATGAACCAGGAGGCGAAGGCGCTGGACCTTGACGGTACGCACTTCGCCAACCCGCACGGCATGGACGCGAGCGGCCACCACACCACCGCGAAGGACCTCACGAGACTGGCGCAGCTGGAGATGCAGGACGAGCGGTTCGCGGCCTACGTGAAGCTGCGCAGTGTCTCCGTGCCGCAGCAGGGCAAGGCCAAGCCGCTCGTGGAGAAAGCGTCGAACTCGCTCCTGCTTGCCAACGACTGGGTCTACGGCGTGAAGACCGGCTACACCGACAAGGCGGGTTCGTGCCTTGTGGCCGCGGGGGACTACGAGGGCGACCGCATGATCGTCACGCTGTTGGGGGCGCCCGACCCGCGTACCCGTGACCGCCTGGTCGTCGCCTTGTTCCAGTATGCGTCCTCGCTGTACACCGACTGGGCATCGCCGGCGGCGGGCACTGTGATGGAGTCGCTCACGGTGTCCTACAGCCGCCTGGATCTGGACCTCGCCCTGGAGCAGAGCCTGGAGCTGTCGTTGCCGCCCGGCGCCGAGGTCAGTGAGCGACGCCAGGCGCGCACGACGGCGCCTGTGCCGGTCCGCAAGGGCCAGCAGTTGGGCAGTGTGGTCTACAGCGTAGACGGCCAGCCGGGCGGCGAACGCGCGCTGGTCGCCACGCGCACGGTGCCGGTGGCAGACTGGCGCAGCCGCTTGCGCTTCAGGCTGTCGCGGCTCTGGGAGAGCGGCAAGCATGCCCTAGCGCAGGCGAGTGGGGCGGTCGCGAACGCTGCTCGCGAGGCTCTCGACCCCAGAGCCGTCTTCACGCTGGGCTTCTAAGCGCCATGAGACGGCTGCCTGTCTTCCGCATGCCGCTCCTGCTGCGTCTTGCCCTGGCGCTCGGTTGGGCGTTCCTGGTGCTGTACCCCGACCCGAGTGCGCTCGTGCGCAGCGTCCAGAACGTCCGACGTCCCCCCGTCGACGCCCGCGCCGTGGCGGCCGTCGCCGCGTCGCTCCCCGACGACCCGGTGCTCATCGAGCGAGCGGTGCTGCACGAGCTGGTTCCGTATGGCTACGACTGGCAGGTCAACGGCTTGCCCTGGTACTTCCCTACCGCCGCGGAGGCGCTAGCCGCCGGCCGCGGCGACTGCGAGAGCCGGGCCGTGGTGTTGGCCAGCATCCTGCACGCCAAGGGCATCCCATACCAGCTGCGCATGTCCTTCGACCATATCTGGGTCGACTACCCGGGCAAGGTGGCCACCGCCCTGGAGAACGACGCTGTGGCCATCGCTGAGCAGGGCGACGGAGGCTTCGAGTTCCACTGGCCGCAGGAGCTGGATGTGTGGAAGGAGCTGGGCGACCAGGTGGACATGTTCTGGTCGCCCATGCCGCCCACTCGAAGGCTCGCACTGTTCGGCGGCGTGCTGTGGGCTGTGTGCTGGAACGTGCTCGCGGCCGGGATGTCGGGCCTCCGCCGGCCGGGCCTGTCACTCTCTGTGAAGGCCGGTCGTCGAGGCACACGGCTACCCTCGAGTGTCACGATGAGCTGTCGTCGGCTCGCACGGACGCCCGCCTCCACCAGCGGGCCCACTGCTCGACGCGTGCTGGGGCGTGTGAGAGGCTAGCGAAGCGGCCGGGCACACGGTCGCTCCACCGCAGAGCGGCGCGCCTGGGGCCAGGCGTGCCCGGCACACGAGGTCGCCATGACGCACACCTCAGACATCCTCGGGCACGACATCGACCGCCTGGCAGCCGTCGCCCGCACCATCGTCCGCGACTGCGCCCACGTGCGAGCGGGCGAGAACGTCTACATCGAGGGCCGCGCCGACTCTCTTCAGTATCTCGAGCTGATCGCCTTCGAGTGCGAGCTTCTCGGCGCGCGTCCGATCGTGGTGGCTCCCAGCGACGAGTACCGCCGCCGGCGTCTGCTGGAGCTGCCCGTAGAGCAGCTCGCCACCCTGAACGACGGCTGGGTCGAGGCGGCCCGCGCCGCCGACATCGTCTTCACCGTGCGCCTTGAGGACGGCCAGCCGCAGCTGTTCCGGGATGTCCCCGAGGAGAAGTCGGGCGCAGGGCTGCGCGGCCGCAAGCTGCTCGCCGACGTCATCTACGACGGCACGCGGCGCTGGATCGGCACGGATCTGCCCACGCCGCACCAGGCAGCCGCCTTCAACCTCGACTTCGCGACGTTCAGCGACATGTTCTGGCGCTCCCTGTTGGTCGACTACCAGCAGCTCACCCGGCGCGCCGACGTCGTGGCCGCCGTCCTTGAGGGCGCAGACTGGGTGCACATCACGTCGCCCAAGGGCACCGACGTCCGTATGCGCATCACCGGTCGGCCGCTGGACAAGGACGTGGGCGTCGTCAGCGATGCGGCCAAGCTGAGCAATCTGCCCGCCGGCGAGGTGTGCCTGGCGCCGTTGGAGGACAGCGCCGACGGTACAGTCGTCTTCGACCTGGCCTTCTGGGACGGCGTGCGCATCGAGGATCTGGAGGTCGCCTTCGAGCGCGGCAAAGCCCGCGGCGTCGGCGCGCGCACCGGCTTCGAGACGTTCACCGCCACGCTCGCTGGAGCCACGGGCGCCGGCGACATCATCGGCGAGCTGGGCATCGGCCTCAACCCGGAGGTCGGTGAGCCGTGCGGCTACATGCTCACCGACGAGAAGATCCTCGGCACCATCCACATCGCCGTGGGCGACAACCGTATGCTCGGCGGCGTGAACGACAGTACATTGCACTGGGACCTGCTGGTCATGCAGCCCACTGTATACGTCGACGACCGGCCGCTGCTCGTGGAGGGGCGGCTCATGGTGTGAGCCCCGGCAGCAGGGGCGAGTCACGGCTAGCAGGGGTGGATCACGGGCAGCAAAGCGGCCGGCGGTGGGCGACGCCGATCACCCGACCGGCAGGGAAGGAGTCTCAAGAGATGACAAGACGACCCATAGACCTCCGCAGCGACACGGTCACGCGGCCCAGCCCCGAGATGCGACGCGCCATGGCAGAGGCCGAGGTGGGCGACGACGTCTTTGGCGACGATCCCACGGTCAACGAGCTGCAGGACGCAGCGGCGGAGCTCTTCGGCAAGGAGGCGGCGCTGTTCTTCGCCTCTGGTACGCAGGCCAACCAGGCAGCGCTGCACGCACAGACGCAGAGGGGCGACGAGCTCTTCCTGCATGCCCAGGCACACATCATCTACTACGAGCAGGGCGGCGCGGCGGTGCTCAGCCAGCTGCAGCTGCGTGTGTTCGACTCCCCCGACGGTACCCTGGATCCAGCGGCCATGCAGGAGCACGTGCACTACGACACCGACCCGCACTGGGCGCCCACGCGCATGGTCGCCTTGGAGAACACCCACAACCACTGTGGCGGGGTGGTGTACCCACAGGAGCGGATCCCCGAGGTGCGCGAGTTCTGCGACCGCAACGGGCTGCTGCTGCACCTGGACGGAGCACGCATCTGGAACGCTCACGTTGCCTCGGGAGTCTCCTTCAAGGACCTGGTGCAGCCGTTCGACACCGTGAGCATCTGTCTCTCCAAGGGGCTGGGAGCGCCCATAGGCTCGCTGGTGCTCTGCCGACGCGAGCTGCTGCCGCGGCTGGTCCGCGCGCGCAAGCTCCTGGGCGGCGGCATGCGTCAGTTGGGCATAGTCGCCGCCGCCGGCCTCTATGCGCTGCGGCACAACGTCGACCGCATGGCCGACGACCATAGGCGGGCACGGGCGTTGGCGGAGCGTCTCGCACGCGTGCCGGGCCTCTCCATCGATCTTGACTCCGTACAGACGAACATGGTCTACGCAGGCACTCGCGGTACCGGCTTGCCGGCAAAGCCCATCGTTGACGAGCTCCACGCTGCGGGGGTCTGGTGTCTGGACGAGGCGCCCTGGACCATACGGCTCGTCACGCATCTGGATGTCGACGACGCCGATGTCGAAGAGGCCGGCGAGGTGGTGGCGGCGACCGTCGAGCGGTTGGTCGGCTAGACCCGGGCCAGCGCGGGGCGCGGTCGGATCGGTGGACGGTGGACGTGGGGACAGAGGTCCACAGGGGGCCACACACCATGGTGCAGGCGACCGAGTGGCCGAACGAGGGGCGCGCGTCACTGCGGTTCCACGCGCGCCCCGCTCCTGACGGCCCGCCGGTCGCGTACACGGAGTACCGCGTCGGCAAGGACGAGTGGCGGCGTGGGCCTACGGCCGAGGTGTGGCGGCGGGGCGCCTCTAGCACCGTTGCGTACCGGTCGGTCGATGAGAGCGGCGCCGTCGAGCCGCTGCAGACGTGGCGTAAGGACTGGGTGGGTCTCACGACGGTAGAGTACCCGCCTGGCTCCGGCTGCTGGATGGCGACCTACGACTGGTGGCGTCGTCAGCAGGGCGAGCGATGGTGGTTGGACCACCCGGTCTGTCTCATCTTCCGAGATGCGCCCGCCGACGGACGGTCCGCCGACGGACGGTGCCACGACGTACAGCCCGCGGACACGACGGCGGCCTTCGTCTCGAGCCCGACATGGCACCACTTCGGACTGGCTGTGGAGAGGACGTTGCGCCGCCTGGGTCTGCGAAGCCGTGTGTACGACTGGATACGAGCTCTCGACCTGGCCAGCGACGGCGGCCTGGCGGTAGGAGTGGGCGCGCCGCCAGAGCCGGACTCACCTACGGTCTGTACGCGCGGCCTTAAAGGGCGTCTGCATCCCGGCAACCTCCAGAGCAGCCTGCACGTCCGTGTATACGTGCCACCTGTGGCCGGGCGCGTCGCGTCGTTGCAGCAGACCGACGGCCGCGCTCTGCAGACGGGGAGGGCATGGCGCGGCGCGCGGGCCGAGGGAGGCGCCGATCTGCCTGCGGTCTGGGCGTTCGGCACGTGCCACCTCGACGTGAACGAGCTCATGCGCTGGCATGGGCAGCGTGTCTCCTGGGGCGCCAGAGTGCCGCCCGGTGTGCCCTCGCCCGAGCCGCAGACAGAGCTGGTCAAGTACGGCGGGAACAGTGAGTGGGCGGCGACGCTCGTGGCCGACCGGTGGGAGCGTCGCTTCGGCGCCTCCTGCGTGGCTCGCGGCGCGCTGCCGCTGGGCGAGGCACAGGACTGGTTCCAGGTCGCGCAGCGTGGCACGCACCGTGGTCGCTCGTGGGTCGTGGGCAAGTGGTGGCGCAGCGACGGTAGGGCGACGATCCTCACTCTGCCGGCGAGCGCTTGGCGCCGCTGAAGGCGCTTGAGGCTAGGCCGGTCGCTGCGCCGCTGAACGGTAGATTTCGACTACCGTGTCGCGGGAGAGCCGTCGCGGCGCGTTGGCCAATAGTCTGCCGTGTCGCATCGCCTCGTCGGCAAGCTGATCGACCGCGTCGGCTGGCACGTC
>CAYMTC010000064.1:0-248 GCA_964393265.1 uncultured Thermoleophilia bacterium | reverse complement strand
AAGCTCGCCGAAGTAGTCCAGTCCGGCGAGCATGACCTTCTCCATGACCCAGGGAAGCATGATGGCGTTCGCTACGCCGTGCTGCAGGTGGAAGCGCGAGGTAAGCGGGTAGGAGAGGGCGTGCACCGCGCCGAGGCCGGCGTTGCCGTAGCCGATGCCTCCGAGCAGGGAGCCGATAGCCATGTTGTCGCGGGCCTCGAGGTCTTCGCCGTCGAACACGGCCGTACGTAGGCTCTTGCCGATGAGCT
>CAYMTC010000063.1:0-8514 GCA_964393265.1 uncultured Thermoleophilia bacterium | reverse complement strand
CCAACGCGAGCGCTGAGCTGCGCCCAGACGGCGGCGTGCGCATCTACAACACCTGGGAGGACCATGGCCAGGGTTCAGATGCCGGCACCCTCGGCACCGCCCACGAGGCGCTGCGGCCGCTGGGGATCAGCATGGAGCAGATCAGCCTCGACATGAACGACACCGGCACCGCTCCGGACAGCGGCGGTGCCGGCGGCAGCCGTTCGCAGGTCATGGTGGGCATGGCCATCAAGGACGCCTGCGAGAAGCTCATGGCGGCCATGGAGAAGGCCGACGGCAGCTACCGCACGTATGACGAGATGGTCGCAGAGGGCCTCGATCTTCGGTATGAGGGCAGCTGGACGGCCACCGGGTGCACGTTCATCGACAACCACACGGGGCAGGGTGCGCCCAATCTCAACTACATGTATGCGGTCTTCCTGGCCGAGGTCTCTGTCGAGGTGGCGACCGGCAAGACGGACGTCGATCACCTGCTCATCGCCGCCGACGTCGGCGTGATCAACAGTCGGCTCAATGTCGATGGCCAGATGTGGGGGAGCCTCTCCCAAGGCATCGGGCTGGCGTTGACCGAGGACTTCGACGACCTGGAGAAGCACACCTCGATGCGGGCATGTGGTATCCCCTACCCGAAGGACGTGCCCGACAACCTCACGGTCATGTACCTGGAGACGCCGCGGCCACTGGGTCCCTATGGTGCGTCCGGTTGTGGCGAGATAGCGCTCACAGCTCCGCACGCGGCGATCATCAACGCCGTCGACGATGCGTGTGGCGCCAGGGTCCGCCATCTACCGGCGTTGCCCGACAAGGTACTCGCCGCGATGAAGGAGGACGTGCAGGCCTGGTAGGGGCTGGCTCGGTGTGTCGGCCTGCCCAAGCGCGACCGGCGCGGCGACTTGCCGGCGGGCGTCTCCCTGTGGGGGTGACGCCCGCCGGCATGCGCTGCGGTGATCCGGAGGCTCCTCATGGACCGTGAGCGGCTCCAGCAGCTAGAGGCGCAGTGCATCCAGAGCCAGCCGCCGGCGTGTACGGCGGCTTGTCCGCTGCACGTCGACGGCCGCGGGATCGCCGCAGCCGTGGGTCGCAGCGACTTCGCCGCCGCCCGTCTCCTGTTCCAGCGGACCGTCCCGTTCCCACACGTCATCGCCCGGTGCTGTGACGCGCCGTGTCACGCGGCTTGCGTACGGGAGCAGGCCGGCGGCGGGGTGCGTCTGCGCGCACTTGAGCGAGCGGCGATGGCCTACGCTCCCGTACCTCCAGGAGGCGCGCTCACAGCTAGCCACTCGCGCAGCGGCCGGGTGGGTGTCGTAGGCGCTGGACTCAGCGGCCTGGCGGCGGCGCTGGACCTGGCGCGTAAGGGCTACGAGGTGACCGTGTATGAGGCGGCGCGAGGGCCGGGCGGCAGGGCGCGGGGGCTGGCTGAGGAGCTCCTGCCGCGGCGGGAACTCGATGCCGACTGTGAGACCGTGGTGGCGGCCGGAGCGCGACTGCTTGCCGGGACGGCCGTCGCCCTCGGGTCAAGCGGGGTGCACGCGGCAGTGAGCGCGCTTGCATCCGAATTCGGTGCGGTGTACCTAGCGGTGGGAGCCGACGGGGCAGACTGCGCTGTGGCGCTCGGGCTCACCGTCGACGAGGCCGGGGTCGTCGTCGTGGACCCGGTCACACTCGCCACGAGCGAGCCGGGCGTGTACGCCGGAGGTGGCATGCTGCGGCCGTCTGCCGCGTGGTCACCTGCCACGTCCATTGCCGAGGGGCGCAGGGCAGCCGTGTCTATCGACCGACAGCTGCAGGGTGTGTCGGTGAGCGCGTCGCGTGCCGACACGGGGGCTGGCGACACCGGGTTGATCGTCAACCTGTCCGGTGCCACCCGTGAGGAGCCGGTCGAGCCACGTGATCCGACCAGCGGGTACTCAGAGGCCGAGGCGGTCGCGGAGGCGAGGCGTTGCCTGCAGTGCGAGTGTCTGGAGTGTGTCAAGGCCTGCGCGTACCTGGAGGCCTTCGGCGCGTATCCAGGCAAGTACGCCCGCCATATCTACAACAACTTGGCGGTCACGCAGGGCAGAGGGAAACGGACGGCCAACAAGCTGATCGACTCGTGCAGCCTCTGCCGGTTGTGCTACGAGGTCTGCCCTACCGGTCTGGACATGGCGCAGGTGATCCGCGAGGCTCGCCATGAGATGGTGCGTCAGGGCAGGATGCCGGCGTCCGCCTTCTCGTTCGCGCTCAGAGACCTCGAGCTGGCCGTCGGCGCGCAGTCGGCGCTGGCGCGACACGCGCCCGATACTGACGTGAGCGAGGCGGTGTTCTTCCCGGGCTGCCAGCTAGCGGCTTCGGCTCCAGAGCAGTTGACACGTGTCTACGCGTACCTTCGCGAGCACGTCACGCCGCGCACGGGCCTGCTCCTGTACTGCTGCGGTGCGCCGGCGGACTGGGCTGGCGAGGCCGAGCTGTTTGCGGCGACGCTGCGTGGGCTGCGCCGTCACCTCCAGGACCTCGGAGCGGCGCGTGTCATCCTGGCGTGCCCCACCTGTCAGGCGGTCTTCGACGCGCACCTTCCCGACGTCAGGACCGAGTCGCTCTGGACCCTGCTCGACGAGGTGGGGCCGCCAGACGAATCACTTGACTCGGGCGACGGGCGACGGGTCGCGGTCCACGATGCGTGCGCAGCGCGCTACGACTGGTCGGTCCAACAGGCGGTGCGCGCGTTGCTCGTGAGATGTGGATACGGCCTCGAGGAGCTTCAGATGTCCAGAGAGCGCACGGAGTGCTGTGGCTTCGGCGGTCTCATGCTCTACGCCCATCCAGGACTGGCAGACGTCGTTGCGGACCGCCGTGTGGACGAGACCGACGCCGACCTGGCCACGTACTGTGTCATGTGCCGTGACCGCTTCGCCGACAGGGGAAAGCGCGCTGTCCACGTGCTCGACCTGCTGTTCGGTGGAGACTACGACGAGTGTGCCGAGAGGCAAGGGCCTGTCCTCACGCAGCGCGCCAGCGCGCGGGTGGATCTCAGGCGTCGCCTGCTAGCCGAAGTCTGGGGCGAAGCTGCTGCCGACGCTGGTGGGTGGCGCGATCGACTCGTGCTGACGTCCGAGTTGGAGGACCTCCTCGAACGGAGGTACATCCGCCCAGAGGAGGTGGATGAGACGATCGCCCTGGCCGAGGCCACCGGTCGCCGGTTCATCGAGCCGTCGAGCGGGCACCTTCTGGCTTCACACGCAGTGGGAGCGGTGACGTACTGGGTCGAGTACTCGTCTGGCGGACAGCGCTTCGTGGTACACAGCGCCTACAGCCACCGCATGGAGACCAAGCCGCCGCCGTGGCCCAAAGCCGACCGCTTGGATGCGGACGACGGTCGCGCGTGGCGGTGCTCGCTCTGCGGGCAGGAGCTGGTGCCGCGCTCAGTGACGCTCTCCTACCTCGTGGCTGGGTTGCCCGTGAAGCTGCCCACCTGTCTCGAGCATGGCCTGGTCCTCATCTCAGAAGAGCTGGCCACGGGGCGTATGCGCGACGTCGAGCTCGCACTGGAGGACAAGTGAGCGACGCGCAAGGGCTCGAGCCGTCCGCAGCACCGTGCCCCAGTGGCACAGTGCGACCCTATGAGCATCCGGAGATGCGAGCCACCATCGGAGACGCCCTGCGACCCGGCGGCCTAGCGCTGACCGCGCGGGTGGTGGAGTCCTGTGGGATGACGAAGGGAGCGACTGTCGTCGACGTGGGCTGTGGCCTGGGGACGACCGTCGCGTACCTCGCGGAGTGCGGGTTCGCGGCGCTCGGCATCGAGCCCAGCGCGACGATGATTGAGCACGGCCGTCTGGCTCGGCCTCACCTGGATCTTCGCAGGGGGGCGGCCGAAGCGCTGCCGCTGACGGACGCCTCGGCCGACGTCGTGCTGCTCGAGTGCGTGCTTTCGCTCATCGATGATCGCCGTCGCGCTCTGCGTGAGGCGCACCGTGTCCTTCGCACTGGGGGCCGTCTGATCATGGGCGACATGTACAGGCGAAGTGGCCCGCCGGCCCGGTGTCCGGATCCCGACCCAGGGCAGGATCAGCCGGGTCGACAGGGCTGTTGTCTGCGGGGGCTCGGCGACCGACGAGATGTCGAGCGCCTGCTTTCGGAGGCGGGGTTCCACCTGGAGCACTGGCAGGATGAGACGAGCGCGCTGGCCTCCTTGGTTGCTGCGGTGGTGTTCGCGACCGGCTCGCTGCAGGCGTTTCTCGAGACGGTGGGGCTGCAGACCTCAGACGGCTGCGCTGCCAGCGGGGCTCGTGGTCTTGGGTACTTCGTCGGTGTCGCGCGGCGCCTCGACGTGCCACCGCGTGCTGACGACAGTCCGGGCGCCGATCCTACCGACGGCCCGGGCCGCGGACCTGACCCGTCGTGCGGAGGGGGTAGTGATGGACCATGACCTCGACGGACGTGTGAGCCAGATGATGCTGCTGGGCGCCTGCTGCACGCAGGTCCAGGTACAGCTGGCGCTGGACGAGAGCGGGCGCGGTGACCCGCTCCTCGTGAGCGCCGTCGCGCCGTTGTGCGGTGGGTTGGGGGTGGGGAGTACCTGTGGGGCGCTGAGCGGTGGTCTCCTCGTGCTGTCTCTGCTGAACGACGATCGAGCGCCGGATGCAGAGACGGCCGGCGCCTTCATCGAATGGTTCCGTGAGCGGTTCGGCTCTACGGACTGCCGCGACATCGTGTCCGCTGACCCGCTGGAGCGCGGCCTGCGCTGCCCGCCGCTGGTCGCCGCCGCGTACGTCAAGGCACGTGATCTGGCCGGACGACAGGAGGACGAGTGAGCGAGTCTACGCGAGCCCCTAGCACCCAAGTCCTCGGTGAGACGGCCAGCCTCTGCCCGTACTGTCTCCGGCGCTTGCCGTCAGTGCTCGAGCGCGTCGGCGACGAGGTGTTCTTGTCGCGTGACTGCCCTCGTCACGGCAGCATCCGGACACTTGTGTGGAGCGGTCCGCCCGACTACGAGGACTGGCGCAGCTCGGTCCCGCCGGGGAGCTCGCTTGGCCCGAGTTGCCCCGCGCGGTGCGGCCTCTGCGACGAGCACCTGCAGTCCACCTGCTGCGTGCTTCTCGAGGTGACCCAACGGTGCGACCTTGCGTGCCCGGTCTGCTTCGCTGACAGCCGGCCTGATCGTGCCGATGATCCGTCCGCTGAAGAGATCGAGCGGTGGTTTGCACACCTGGCCGACGTGGCGCCGGGCTGCAATATCCAGCTCTCGGGCGGCGAACCCACGATGCGTGACGACGTGCCCCGGATCCTGGCTATCGGCCACCGCTACGGCTTCGGCTTCTTCCAACTCAACACCAACGGGCTGCGACTGGGACGCGAGGAGGGCTACGCGGCGCGACTCGCCGCAGCCGGTCTCACGACGGTGTTCCTCCAATTCGACGGAGTGGATGAGGCACCGTACCGGATCCTGCGCGGTGCCTCGCTGCTCAAGCAGAAGCTGGCCGCCATAGACGCGTGCGCCGCTGCCGGCCTAGGCGTCGTGCTCGTGCCCACGGTGGTGCCCGGCGTCAATGTGCGGCAGATCGGCGCTCTCATCGACTTCGCCATCGAAGGGCTGCCGGCGGTGCGAGGGGTACACCTGCAGCCGATCAGCTACTTCGGGCGTGTCCAAGACAGCCCGGCGCTAGCATCTGCGCCGCGCATCACGCTGCCGGAGATCGTCCGTGCGGTGGTCGAGCAGACGGAAGGGCGTCTGCCCGAGAGCGCCTTCCAGCCGGCGGCGTGTGAACACCCGGTCTGCTCGTTCCATGCGGAGTTCCTGGTGGCCGTCGATGGGCGCATCGTTCCTCTGGGGCACAGGGGAGACGAGCGCCATGAGCGGTCCGGCCGCGCCTCGGCGGCCGAGAAAGCACGCCACACCGCCATCCGCTGGACGGCGCGGTCGCCGTCACGTCGCTGCTGCTGTAGCTCGTCAGCTGCGCGCTTCGCAGGCGAGGCGTTCTCGGGCCACGCGCCGCAGTCACGACAAGCGGCGCCCGAGGATCCATGGGACCGCCTCCTCGATGAGGTCCGCGGGCGGACCTTCAGCGTGACCGGCATGGCCTTCCAGGATGCCTGGACGCTCGACCTGGAGCGTCTCCGGTCCTGCTGTCTGCACGTGCTCAGTCGTGACCTTCGGCGCGTCCCATTCTGCGCGTTCAACGCGACGGCCGCCGATGGCACGCATCTATCCGGGCTCTGGCGCGGGCGTAGCGAGGATATGTCGGGCGGTGCTAAGGCGGAGGCTACCCAGGGGAGTCCGCATGAGTGAGTCAGCCCGCACTACAGCCACGGCGCGCTCCGCGTCGTCGTTGGGCAGCGCGGCGTCTGGGCCGCGACGCACTCCCCTGGACGCGTGGCTTGCCGGTGTCGTCGGCTGCGCGGAGCCCGCTCTGGACCGCGCGACGATCGCCGAGTGGCAGCTGGCTCAGCTGCGATCCACGGTAGCACGTGCTCAAGAGCGGAGCCCCTTCTATGCTCGCCACTTGGCCGGAGTCCGCCCGTCTCAGATCCAGTGCATGGAGGACCTGGACACCCTTCCCACCATGTCGGCGGACGACCTGCGCGAGCATGGTCAGAGGCTGCTCTGCGTGCCTCCAAGCCAAGTCGACCGCATCGTCACCATGCCTACGTCCGGAACGACGGGCCCGCCGAAGCGCGTCTTCTTCACGAGTGACGAGCTTCAGCACACCGTCGACTTCTTCCGTGTCGGCATGTCGACGTTCACGTCGGCCACGGACCGCGTCCTGGTCTTGATGCCGGGAGAACGCCCCGGGAGCGTGGGTGACCTCCTGCGGCAGGCGGTGCCGCTCATCGGCGCGAAGGTCCACGTCCACGGCGCCGTGCGCGACTACGAGGAGGCGCTCTCAGTGCTTCTGTCGTTCCAGCCTACTGTGATCGTGGGCATACCGATCCAGGTCCACGGCCTCGCCTGCTTCGTTGCTCGCCCGGGCTTGCGCGCTCCCGGGCTGCACTCGGTGCTGCTGAGTGCGGATCGTAGCCCGTCGGTCGTCCGCCGTGGAATCGAGAGAGCCTGGCGCTGCCGTGTCTACGATCACTATGGCTCCACAGAGATGGGCTTCGGTGGCGCTGTCGAGTGCGAGGCTCGTGACGGGTACCACCTGCGCGAGGCCGACCTCCTCTTCGAGGTGGTGGATGGTGTGAGCGGGTGCTCCCTTGGGCCGGGCGAGACGGGCGAGGTCGTCGTGAGCACCCTCAGGCGCGTTGCCATGCCGTTGGTGCGCTACCGCACTGGCGATGTCGGGGTGCTGGTCGCAGGTCGCTGTGCGTGCGGCTCATCACTCCTGCGTCTGGCGCCGGTCGTGGCCCGGCATGGGTCTGGCCTGCGCCTGGCGCACGGCGGCTGGCTGACCCTGAACGATCTCGATGAGAAGCTGTTGGGCGTGGATGGGGTGATGGACTTCAGTGCCCGGGTGGAGGGTGGGCGGAGTGGAGAGGTGCTTCGGATAGAGCTACGGGAGGTCGCCGGCGTGTGCACGCCTGCAGGGTGGGCAGAACTCGCTCGGGTGGCACGCCAGGCTGTCTGCTCGGTGCCGGCTGTAGCGGCGGTGCTAGCGTCTGGCCGCTTGGAGGTCGTCGTCAATGTCACGGACGCGTGCGCTTGGCCGGTCTCTACGGGGATGACAAAGCGGATGCTCGTCGATGAGCGGGAGGTGCCCTATGCGTGAGATCCTGGCTGCAGTACGAGAGGAGCTTGTCTCGGACCGGCCGTTCGCCCTGGTGACGCTCATCAGTGAGCGGGGCTCTACACCACGGGCGCTCGGGGCGCAGATGCTCGTCCGGCAAGACGGCAGCATATCCGGCACCATCGGCGGGGGTCTGCTGGAAGCGACCATGATGGAGCAGGCGGCCATCGCTATCCACGACCGCTGCTCCAGGACCTCGTCGCTGCAACTCAGCGGACGGTCGCTGACCGAAGAAGACATGATGTGCGGCGGCAGTGCGGAGGTCCTGATCGCCTACGTGCCGCCGGGCGATGTCGGACTGCGGGAGGTGTGTGAGGGCTTCGCGAAAGCTCTGGAGGAGCGGCGGCGCGTCTGGTTCTTCACTCTGTTCACACCAGAGCGCGACGAGCACGTCGACTACTGCCTGCTGGATGAGAACGGGACCATCGTCGGCGCCGCTCCTTGCGACACACACGACCTGCGCCTGCTGGTGGGCAAGGTGGGCGTACATGGCTCGGCGGTGCTGCCTGACGGACGGCGGGTCCATGCCGAGACCCTGGAGCGTCCGACAAGGGTCATCATCTGTGGTGCGGGGCACGTCGCGCTAGCCTTGGCGCCCATAGCCCAAAGCGCTGACTTCCACGCCGTCGTTCTCGACGACCGCCCGGAGTTCGCCGATCCCGCCCGCTTCCCCGGTGGCTCGGAGGTGGTCGTGCTCGACACGTTCGAGGACGCGTTCTCCAAAGTGGACGTCGACGAGCACAGCTACGTCATCATCGTCACCCGTGGCCACCAGCACGACTTCGCGGTGCTCGCGCAGTCGCTGCGCACTCCG
>CAYMTC010000062.1:8315-8635 GCA_964393265.1 uncultured Thermoleophilia bacterium | reverse complement strand
CGCGCCCCTCCCGGACGGCGCCGGCGGCGGCAGTGCCGCGCGCCCCAGGAGCACAGCCATGACACCTGCCAGTGGAGCCGACTCCGCGCGGACTCGCAGTGAGCTCGTGGGAGCCTGGGAATCGACGTCGAGCCGCTGGTGTTCCAGACGCGCCAGCCGGAGCGCCTCATCCAGCACGTCGCCCACTTCGACGAGCCCGCCGCCGGCCGGGCGGCTGGCGGCCTCGCTGCAGAGGAGGGTGATGAGGTCGCGCTCCGAGCGCTGCGCTCGCACCAGCGACCGCGCCATCCCGTCGAGCGCCATGGCCGCCATCTCCTCAG
>CAYMTC010000062.1:6937-8305 GCA_964393265.1 uncultured Thermoleophilia bacterium | reverse complement strand
AGAGACCCCAGTACGTCGAGCAGTGGCCACGCGGCGGCGAAGGGACCCTTCGCCGCGTGCGCCAAGTCGCCCAGGATCGCTGTCGCCTTCTGCTGGTGCTCGATCACGGTCCCGCTCTGCCGCCGGCTCACCCGTCCACACGGGGGTCTGGACAGTCCTTGCTTTCTCGCGACACGGTCACGAATCCTGCCTCCGGCGATCTGTCCCTTGGCCGGTGGGCGCTTAGCGCCGCTGCCACGGACCCGCCGGGTGCACGGAGCCCCGCACGGCGGACGGCGCGCTGGCGGCCCACGGGGTGCGGGCGCTCTGACACTGAAGGAGCAGGTGGACAGCCGGGCAGGAGTGGTGGGCGATGCTGGATTCGAACCAGCGACTCCCTGCTTGTAAGGCAGGTGCTCTTCCCCTGAGCTAATCGCCCGGACCTTGGATTATATGCCGAGGCGGGTCTACGACCTCACTCTGGTGTGAGCTCCTGCCACGTGTCCGAGACGATGCGCGCCGTGGTCGTCACCGATCCAGTGAAGCTGTTGATGACCGTGGCGTCGTAGGTGATGCCGACATTGCCACCCAGCGTCACCGCTCCAGCGGCGAACACCGCGCCCACCACGTCGTCGTGGGAGCCGCGTCCGCCGCTCATCACGAAGGGTCCGTCCATGTTCGCGACCACGCCCACGAACTGACCGCTGCCCTGGTTGTACGTCACGGTCTTGTCGTCGCCCACACAGAGGAACAGGGCGGGATCAGGATCCGGGTCCACACCGTTGCCGCCGACGTACTGGGTGCCGCTGAAGGTGATGTCGCCCTCGGCGACCAGGAGCGGCACGTCGAAGCGCTGGTTGCCGCCAAACGTCACGTTGCCGCCCACCCACGTGGGTCCGAACGACTGCGTCTGCGCACCACCTCCCACGGTGAAATCGCCGCCCACGTGGAGCGCTGTGCAGTTGACTCGGGTGTTCCCACCTATGGTCAGGTCGCCGTCCACCCAGAGTGAGGTGAAGTTGTAGGTCCCCTCGCTGCCGATACTCAGACTGCCCCGCACGACCACTGGCGAGGTGTGGTTGACTCCGTAGGGCCAGCTGAAGCCGGGGCTGCTCTGGCTTATCTCGGTGCCCCCATTCTGCGCCAGCTGTGAGGCCGAGACCAGCGACTGCACCACCTCATCGGGCATGAAGTCGCTGAGCGGCGGCACCGAGTCACCTGCCGTTCGCGAGCCACCGGGGAGCTGCGGCCACACCTCGTCGCCGGCGATCTGCCGCGACGCCTGCGAGAGGTCGCACGACCAGCCACGCGGGCGGTCCGCGGTGACGTAGAAAAGTGGGGTTGGGTGGGCGGCGGCCCTCGGGGCGAGTTGAGGGCTGGGTCCCGGGC
>CAYMTC010000062.1:0-6927 GCA_964393265.1 uncultured Thermoleophilia bacterium | reverse complement strand
AGATCGCCGTTCACGAAGAAACTTGCTGTAGGCTGGCCGCCGTCCATCGGGCCGAGTACAGCGCTGGATCCCGTCATCGTGGCGTCGCCGCCGGAGTACACCGCTACGCCGGGCACCAGCGTGGAGACACCGATCGACTGCCGTTGCACCTGCGTGCGGATGCGGGCCATCTTGCCGCCGACACCGGCCTGCGATTCGATCCACAGCACGCCGTTGTCATTTGAGTCCCACTTGACCTGCCTGTCGACCGGCTCTATGTCGTCGTAGAAGTCGACCGCTATGAACTCGCCACCCGCGGGATCCGGGTACTCGGTCGAGTCGAACTGCTCCCGGAACGCCACCGGATCCACTGAGGGCACCACACTCGCGCTGTCCGGCCACGCCCCCGCCAGCGAGTAGAGGGCCATGTCCAGCCCTCCCTCGGCGACACTGAACGCCTTGGCTCTCTCCCGATCACGCATCGTGTTGTGCTGGGTATTGCCCGTCACGACCACCAGCGTCGCGGCCAGGATCGCCAGTGTCGCGATGACCCCCATGATGAGGATGAGCGTGCTGCCCTCCTCGCGCCGCCACCTTGCCATCGCGGTTCCTCCTCAGATCTGCCGCTGGTTGCGCGGCTGTACCGTCGAGTTGAGATCGATGTAGTTGGGCGACCGCCCTGGGTCCAGGTCGGCGATGATGCGGATGTGCACCGCCTGCACGCTGGCCGTGTCGTAGACCGTGCCGGCCGTCTGTTGTGCTCCGCTCGAGTCGACGAACGTGTAGTCAAAGAGTCCGGTCGGCTCGCTCGCGGACGGTGTCGTCCCGTTGACGATATGCGTTGCGACCTTGTCTATGCGGTCGCCTGCTCCCAGACTGCCGTCCAGGCTCGTGTCGCGCTGACGGTAGATGACCTGGTCATCGGCGTCGTACCAGTACCGCACCAGCAAGATGCGCCCCTCGCCCGTCGGGCCTGGGTCGTTGAACGCCGTGGTGATGCGGATCTCATAGGGCTGCGCCACCAGTATGGCCGGCGCTCCGCTCCCTGAGCCTTGAGCATCACGGATCTCTCGCACCATGCGGGACATCGCGTCGCGCGCCGTCTCCCGCGAGTGGTCGGCCCGCGTCGAGTACGCGTACGAGCTCTGCAGGGCGAGCCAGATGCCGATCGTCATGGCGCTCACCACCGCCATGATGCCGATGACCACGAGCAGCTCGACGAGCGTGACGCCACATGGCTCGCAGGACCGCCGATAGCGACATCTGATGGCCGCCGTCGGTACAGCTAGGTCCAAGCGTCCGCGCGTGATCTCCATGCTCATCCGCTAGAACACGAAGTTGACGGTCGTGGCGGCGCTGAGCAGGTCGATGGTCTGCTCCTTTGTCACGCCTCCGTACGTGGCGGTCACCGTGTACGGCCCGCCGTACGGGACGTTCGGGCTGGTGAACCGCGCGCGTCCCTTGTTGGCGCCGTTGCCGCCTGTGTTGATGCTGCGGTCGTAGCCCGTGGCGGTGCTCCACAGGTGTACCGGCACGCCGTTGATGCCGCTTCCCGAGGACTTCTTCACCCACACGGTGACCAGGTGGAGCGGCTGCGTGCCCGTGGTGACGCTCCGCGTCGCCGTGGGCGCCGACTCCAAACCGACGCCGTCGTAGGCTTTGACGTAGTAGCTCTTCGACGTAGAGAAGCCGATGACGTCGGTGAACGAGACGGTCGACGGACCCACCGTCGCGTAGATGCCCGCAGTATCGGTGCGGTAGATGTAGTAGCCCTGCACTCCAGTCGAGGGGTCGCCGGGATCGGTGGATGCCGTCCAGCTCAGCACCGCCGTGTTCATCGTTGCGGACGCTGCGAACGAGCCTGGCGTGGTGGGTGCGGTGACGTCGTCCACAGCCGACGGGGTGGCACTGACTTCGTTGGAGAAGTCGCTTGCGTGACCGGCGGTGTCGACTGCCTTCACCTTGTAGTAGTAGGTCGTACCGTTGCTGAGCCCCGTGTCGGTGAAGCCGTTGGCGGTAAGAGTGTCGGTGCACAGCGTCTCACTGCCACTGACCGTGCCCCGCCACAGCTCGTAGTGGTCGAAGTCGCCGACCACCGTCGCGTCCCACGTGAGCGATACCAGCTGGTCGCCACGCGTCGCCATGAGGTTCGTCGGGGCCGGGGGAGGGTTGTCCATGAGCAACTCGGCGCTGCGGCGCCAGGTGTTGCCCACGTCATCGTTCGCGTACGCCTGCGCGCGGAAGCTGTACAGACCGTTCTGCGCCGCCGAGCAGTCCCAGACGGCCGAGTAGACGCCGTTGACGCCACTGGTCGCGTCGGTCTGCTGTATCTCCTGTCCCGTCTGATCGTAGACGTAGAACTTCACGAGCGTGGTGGTCGCGATATCGCCCGTGGCCACCGTGGCCCTGACCGTGAGGGGTGAGGTGTGGATGCGACCTTCTCCGTCGAGCGGGGAGAGCTGCAGGTTGGTGATGGTGGGCCCCGCATACGCTCGCGAGATCATGGTCTGCAGCTCCACGGGCTTCACCGTCGGCGGCGCCGTCCACGTCACCGTGACGCTCACCCGCTTGTACGCGCTCGCCGCTTCGCCGACATCGACCACGGCGTAGGCGATGGTGAACTCCTTGGCGGCCGACCCGTTGTATGCGGTCCAGCTGGTACCGAACTGCCCGCCCGCGAACGCCGAGGACTCGAGGTTCGCCTGCGTGATCTCATCGAAGCTCAGCCCGCGTACCTTCTCCAGCCGGTCCTGCGCCAGGTTCAGCGCGATGTTGCGCATCTGATCCATGGCGCTCACCTGCTGAGCGGTGAGGAAGAGGGGGACCATCGCGGCGAACACCACGCCGGCGATGAAGATGCTCACAAGGAGCTCGACGAGCGTCACCCCGGCCTGCCGATGAGGCATGCGGGCGTTGGCAGCGGGAGGCACACGGCTTGTGCCGGCGCGCCGGACCGCCGTGGTGCCAGCTCGACGCGCTGCCGTCGCAAGCGACATCGCCTGCCTCCAGGTCGTAGGCTCTTACGTCCACAACCTATCGACAGGCGATGTAGGACCTTGAGCGACGAGCGCCGCCCACGCCTCTCTCTATACTAGTTTGATGAAGGTCTGCCGTTGTCAGGCCAGGCGACGCCGCCCGTCATGTACCCTCGTGAGCTTCCTGCCTGGAGTCCGGTGTGCTCGTCTGTCCTAGTAGGTGTCTGGCTGCAACTCACGCCACGTGTTGGGGACTGTCCGAACGTTGAGCGGCCAACGCGTCGCCAGCCTCGCGATCACGTTGTCGTTGTACCAGACATTGACCGTGCCTCTGAGGTCCACAAGGCTGGCGGCGACCACCATGCCGTGGACCGTGAACGTGCCGTGCCCCTTGTCCACGGTGCCATCCGTGTACATGGCGCCCCAGTAGTCACCGGAGCCAGCGAAGTCGATATTGCCTCCGCCGAGGACCAGCAAGATGCCCGGGTCGGCCTCGCTGTTCCAGACGCCCGCGCGCAGAGCGACGTTAGCGCCGGTGGGCGACTCGATCACCGTAAGCCCGCTGATGCCACCCGCCGGGCTCCAGTTCGGGTCGGGCGGGCTGGCGTAGGCATCCTCCTCCGTGGTGAAGTAGCGCCCACGAGCCTGCGCCAGAGCCTTGAGCCCCTCTCGCAGCGCCGCCGGGAACACCTCCTCCACCGTGCCAGCCGTGGGCCCCTCGAGGTCGGCGATGTCTCCTGCCGAGACCGTGAGGTCGTCGATGTAGCCGCCCACTCGCACCGTCGTTTGTGTGCCCGCTGGCGGTGGCACCTCGATCTGGATCTTCGGGTTGTTGCCGCCGCCGTTGCTGAGAAGGTTGCCGCCGGCGTACAGAGCCACCCCGCGCGGCACTCCCGAGTCGAAGTACGTGCGCTCGACCAGCGTCTGGATACGCGCCGACCTGCTGCCCACGGTTGATTGCGCGACCAGCCACACCCGGTTGTCCGGTGTGTTGGGATCGTCCGGCGATCCCTGGTCCCAGGTGATCGAGACGTCGATGGGGTCCAGGTTGTCGTACACCTGCCAGGCGACAAAGGCGTCATCGCTCGAGGCAGGTGACGGGTACTCCTCCGTACTGAACTCTGAGCGGAAGGCTGACTGCGCATCGGTGCCCAGATCGGGTCCCACACCAGGCGCGGACGGCCAGTCGGCGCTCAGCTTGGCCATGCCGTCATCAAGCGCCGCCTCGGTGACGTTGAACGCCTTTGCCCGCGTACGGTCGGCCGCGTTGTTGTGCTGCATGTTGCCGGTGACCACCACCAGCGTAGCGCTCAGGACGATCAGTGTCGCGATGATGCCGAGAAGCACGATGAGTCCGCTGCCCGACTCCTCCTTCAGCTCGTCGATCCGGGATCGCATGGGCCCAGCCTCCACTTCAGTGGATCCGTTGGTTCCGTAGCTGTGCCGATGTGAGCAGGTCAGCGTACACCGGCGAGTGGCCAGGGTTCAGGTCTGCGAGGACGTGTATCTGCACGTTGAGAATGCGCACACGGTTCTCGGTGTAGTAAACGTAGGACGAGGTCTCGATCTCGCCAGCAGAGTCCACGAAGCTGTAGGTGAACAGCGGCGGATGCGGACTGGTGTGCTCTTCGTAGTTGACGACGTCGTCGACCACCAGGCTCGCAGCCTCTCCACCGGCCTTCTCCGCATCGCTGAAGCCCGTCTCGGTGGGGGGATTGACGGTCACGCCTGCGATGCTCCCACTGTAGTCGGCGTCCTCGAACCGCCAGATCTCCCCGTCGTCGTAGAGACGGAACATCACCAGGTGCGGGACCAAGGACGGATCGTCGTTGGCAGCCTCGTTGAAGGTCGTGTAGAGGAGGATCCAGCGCTCGCGGGCTCGGACGATGGCCGCCTCTGTCAGAGAGGGCTCGGCCTCCGCGTCGCGGATCTCCCGCGTCATGCGCGCCACGGCCTGTCGGGCTTGCTCGCGAGCGCGGCTGCTCTTGGCCGAGTACGAGAACGATCCGCTCAAGGCGAAATACGCCAGGAGGAGCATGGCGCTCACCACAGTGGTGATCGCCATGCCCACGAGCAGCTCGACCATCGTCAGACCGCGCTCACCGCGATCGGCAGGAAGCGGCCGCCACATCATGGGAACACCGCCGTCGTCGGGCCGCCAGACAGGTCAGCAAGTCGTGAGGTCGTCGTCGTGCCATAGCGTCCGAAGACCGTGTAGAGGCCGCTCGGGAGATTGCTCCATGTCTTCGACTTGCCCTTCTTGTTGATCGCGACCTCGCTCGGAGGCGACGTCGAGCTAGAGCCGGACGTGGTGTACCACAGGCCCGTGCTCACACTTTGAACACGTACGTAGAGAGTAGAGGAGTTGTGGTCGTTGCGCACAGTCAGCGTGTACCTCGGCTGCGGATCGGTGGTAGCCGAGCGCACCGCCGTGTAGGCAGATGCGTTACCCGCGAGGTCCACCGCGCGCATACGGTAGTACCACGTGGCGTCCCAGCCGGCGGTAGCGTCGAGGAACGAGATGGCGGTGGCCGGGCTGTTGGGCTCGATCTGTACCCAGTCGCCCGTTCCGTCCGGGCTGCGCTCGATCTCATACCCACGCAGCCCCGAGGTCGGCGTGCCGTAGTCCAGCGAGGTGACCCACGTGATCAACACCGACGGCTGCCCCGCGCCCGACTTGGCGACACTGAACGAACTGGGCACGTCGGGCGGCACTACGTCAGTCTGCGTGGTCGGGGTCGCCGACACCTCGCTGGAGGGACCACTCACGTTACCCAGATCATCGACGGCCTTCACGTAGTAGTAGTACGTCACGCCGTTGGTCAGGCCAGTGTCGTTGAAGCTGGAGGTCGTCAGATCGCCCACGAGCAGTGTCTCGGTGCCGGACGCTGTCCCTCGCCAGAGCTCGTAGTGGTCCAGGTCGCCGGCCGGTGTCTCGGCCCACGTCAGGAGGGCCGTCTCGTTCCCGACGGTCGCCTGCAGGCCGCTCGGCGCGGACGGCGCTCCACGCTCCAACCGGTAGGCCACGCCGACGCCGTTGCCCTCCATGCGGCTCTTCGAGAAGGCCACCGCCTGGAAGAGATAGACGCCGTCCGGGGCAAGCGTGGCGTCCCACGACCATTCGTAGACCGCCGGTTGCCCTACCATCGGCGTGTTCACCTCGGCGAAAGCCACCTGAGCGCCGTTGACGGCGTTCACCGTGAACCGCACGAAGCCTGTCGGCGTTCCCCCTGCGTTCATCGCAGCGATGTCCGCAGAGGCGATGACAGCCTCCAGGTCCACCTGCGAGTCAGTGATGTAGATGATGCTGTCGTCGACGTGCTCAAGGGGTGACACCTCGAAGGCGGTGATCTGCGGTCCCGCGTACTGCCGGTACACGAACGTCTGCAGGATCACGTGCTTGACGGGTGCCGGCGGCGCGTCCCAGTACGCATCCACCACGACCTTCTTGTACTGCTCCATGCCGGCGGGTGAGCCTTCGGGCATAGGAGTGACCGTGTAGTCGATGTGGATGGTCTTGGTGGTCTCGCCCGCCACTGCCGCGAAGCTCGGGCCGAATTGCCCGCCGGCAAAGGCCGAGCTGTAGAGGTTCGGCTCGATGGTGGGGTTCGCAGCGTCGGCGGCGATCTGGTCGTAGTCCAGCTGTCGGATCTTCTCGATCTTGTCCTGGGCGACCTGCAGGGCGATGGTGCGCATGTTGTCGCCGGCGTTGGTCTGCTGAGCTAGCAGGAACATAGGCACCATCGCCGCGAAGACGATGCCGGCGAGGACGATGGTCACCAGGAGTTCGACCAGGCTGAAGCCAGCCTGCCTTGGCATCGCATCGAGACGCGTCACTCCTGTCCTCCCGGACCTGCGCAGATCTAGCAGTTCTGTATCGGCGCGCCTGCGGATGACTTGAGCAGAAATGACCGTATTGAGGCCCGTGACGTACGAAGTAGTTCTTATAAGGCGCCCGACGAGGGGTACAGAG
>CAYMTC010000061.1:0-8662 GCA_964393265.1 uncultured Thermoleophilia bacterium | reverse complement strand
CACCGGCAACATGTTCGGCGACATCATCACCGACCTGGGGGCTATCACCCAGGGCGGGATGGGCGTCGCCGCCGGCGGCAACATCAACCCCGAGGGCGTCAGCATGTTCGAGCCCATCGGTGGTTCGGCGCCCAAGTACACCGGTCTGGGTGTCATCAACCCCATCGCGGCCATCGTGGCTGGCGCGATGCTGCTCGAGACTCTGGGTGAGAGCCAGGCGGCAGCCGACATCGAGAGGGCTGTCACCGAGGTCACGGGCACCAAGATGAAGGGTATGGCGTCTGGCAGCATGGGCTACTCGACGTCGCAGGTGGGCGACCTGGTCGCCGAGCGGGTCTGACGGGCTGTACGTGGAAAGACTTACCCTAAGGTAGAGCTTGATGGTAACGCGCAGAGCGCTGCGTCACGGATAGGAGGACCGATGCCCATCCCAGAAATGGAGACGATCTGGTTCAACGGCGAGCTCGTGCCTTGGCGTGAGGCGCGTGTGCACGTCCTGACGCACGCTCTGCACTACGGCTCTGGCGTCTTCGAGGGCATCCGCTGCTACGAGGCGCAGAGGGGTCCCGAGGTCTTCCGCCTCACCGACCACCTCAAGCGACTCTACCGCTCATCCAAGCTCTACTACATGCCGGTCCCGTACTCGATCGAGGAGCTGCGGCGGGCCACGTTCGACGTCGTCAAGTCCAACGGGCTGGACTCGTGTTACATCCGGCCTATCGTGTTCCGTGGCTACGGCGAGATGGGCTTGCTGCCGCTGGCGTCCACCGTCGACGTGGCTGTCGCCGCGTGGCCTTGGGGCACCTATCTGGGCGAGGAGGGGGTCACGCGCGGCGTGCGCGCCAAGGTCTCCAGCGTCCAGAGCCTGGACCACACGTCCTTGGCGCGAGCCGCCAAGGCCACCGGCCAGTACCTCAACAGCATCTTGGCCAAGATCGAGGTCGTGAACGCCGGCTACGACGAGGCCATCATGCTCAACGACCGCGGGCACGTCGCCGAGGGCTCCGGCGAGAACATCTTCGTGGTGCGTGACGGCCGCGTGTCCACGCCGCCCACGGCCGACGGCGTGCTTGAGGGCATCACCCGCGACGTGGTCATGCAGCTGTGCAGGGCGCAGGGGCTCACCGTGGAGGAGCGAACGCTCACGCGCAGTGATCTCATCGTGGCCGACGAAGTCTTCTACACCGGAACCGCCGCCGAGATCGTGCCGGTCAGAGAGATCGATGACCAGTGGATCGGCGAGCCGGGGCCCGTGACGCGGTCCATGCAGGACAGGTATAGGGCCATCGTCGAGGGGCGCGACGAGGAGTTCGCTCACTACGTGGAGTACGTGGACTAAGCCCGTCGCCGGCTGCAGGGCTCTGGGCCCGGCGAGAGCTGGCGGCGCAAAGCACGGAGACGGCGGCATGGACGTACAAGCCAAGCTTGCACAGGTGACGCTCTACGACACCACCCTGCGCGACGGCATGCAGCAGGAAGGCATGAGCGTCTCAGTCGGCGAGAAGGTGCGCATCGCGCTCAAGCTCGACGAGCTGGGCATCCACTACATCGAGGGCGGCTTCCCGGCCAGCAATCCGAAGGAGGTCGCGTTCTTCCACGCCATGGAGCACGAGGTGCTCCACAACGCCGAGCTGGTGTCCTTCGGCATGACCCGGCGACGGGGCGTCAAGGCCCAGAACGACCGCGGTCTCCGGGTGCTGGCCGAGACGTTCCCGCAGACGGTCACGCTGGTCGGCAAGACGTGGAGCCTGCATCTGCGCGAGGTGCTCCATGTGGGGCCGGATGAGAACCTCCGCCTCATCGCCGACTCCATCGGCTTCCTGGTCGATGAGGGCAAGCGGGTCTTCTACGATGCTGAGCACTTCTTCGATGCGTACGCTGAGGACCCGGCCTACGGTGTGCGCTGCGTGCGGACTGCCGCCGAGGCCGGCGCTGCGCTCGTCTGCCTCTGCGACACCAATGGGGCCACTCTGCCGGGAGACCTTGGCCGCATCGTCGAGCAGGTGCACGCCGCCACGCAGGTGCCGCTCGGCATCCACTGTCACAACGACGCCGAGTGTGCCGTGGCCAACAGTCTCGTGGCCGTGACTGCCGGCGTGACGCAGGTGCAGGGCACCATCAACGGCTACGGTGAGCGCTGCGGGAACGCCAACCTGGTCTCTATCATCCCGGCTCTGCAGCTGAAGCTTGGCCAGCCGGTGGTGCCACCCGAGCATCTCGAACGCCTCACGGAGGCGGCTTACTTCGTCGCTGACGTGTGCAACATGGAGGTCAGCGCCCACCAGCCGTACGTGGGCCGTACGGCGTTCGCCCACAAGGGCGGGCTGCATGTGGCCGCTGTGGAGAGCGCACCGCAGACCTTCGAACACATCGATCCAGCCGTGGTGGGCAACGAGCAGCGTATCGTGATCAGCGAGCTGGCGGGCAAGGGCGCGGTGCTGCGCAAGGCGCAGGAGCTGGGCATCGCCGTCGAAGGAGAGGGCGAGCGCGTTGGGCGCATCCTGCGCCGCCTCAAGGACCGCGAGCACCGCGGCTATCAGTACGAGGCAGCCGACGGGTCGTTCGATCTCTTTCTCCGCAGCGAGCTTGGCGAGCGCAAGCCGCTGTTCCGCCTTGAGAGCTTCCGCGTCATCGTGGAGAAGCGTGAGGATGGCAAGGCCGTCGTGGAGGCGACGATCAAGGTCCATGTGAACGGGGAGCGCATCATCAGTACGGCCGAGGGTAACGGTCCGGTGAATGCGCTCGACGCCGCTCTGCGCCAAGCCATCACCCGCAAGCACCCGCACTTGGCTGACATCGAGTTGGTGAACTTCAAAGTGCGCATCCTCGACGAGGCGAAGGGCACCGGAGCGGTGACCCGCGTCGTGCTCGACGCCAGCGACGGCGAGGACGTGTGGGGCGCCACCGGCGTCTCCGAGAACATCATCGAGGCGAGCTGGGAGGCCCTGGTCGACTCCATCGAGTACGGCATGGTACGCCGAGCGCTGCCGGCCGACCCCGGCGACAGCGCCGAGTGACCCCGGCGGTGCCGCCGCTAGGCGCCACGATGGCTGACGCTGTGGACGCCATCGCCAGCTTGCCGTTCGGCCGCTGCCGCCTCGGCGATGAGGAACACTTCTGTGTCTTCGCCGAGCGCAGTGTGCATCTCCTCGACCGACCGGCCTGGGAGACGGGCGCTCGGGTCGTGCGCACGGTGTCGGTCACGGGTGCGCGGGTCCTCTCGCCGGTGGTGCCCACCAAGGTGGTCGCCGTGGGGCTCAACTTCCAGGCGCACGTCGAGGAGGTGCGCGAGCACACGGGGATCGACGCGACAGTCGCTGGCAGTGCTGCCGAGCCTATCCTGTTCCTCAAGCCGCCGTCGTCCGTGATCGGGCCGGGTGAAGACATCGTGCTCCCGGCCCGTTCCAGTCGCGTCGACTACGAGGCTGAGCTGGTCATGGTCATCGGCCGCCACTGCTGCGACCTGACACCGCAGACAGCTGCGGCGGCCGTGGCCGGGTACGCCTGCGGCAACGACGTCACGGCGCGCGACCTGCAACAGCTCGACGGGCAGTGGACCCGCGCCAAGAGCTTCGACACCTTCTGCCCCCTGGGGCCGTGGGTGGTGCGCGACCTGCCGCGGTCCACAGCAGCGATCACGACGCAGATCGACGGTGAGGTCGTGCAGCGGGGTTCGGTAGGCGACATGATCGTCGCCCCGCTCGATCTGCTCGTCTTCGTGAGCAGCATCATGACGCTCGAGCCGGGCGACGTCATCATGACCGGCACGCCGCAGGGGGTCGGCCCTCTGGCCGTCGGCCAGCAGGTCACCGTGACGGTCGAGGGCATCGGCACGCTCACCAACCCGGTGGTCGCAGCCGTCGGCTAAGGCAGGCCGCCGGCATCCCGGCTCCGCGCACCTGGTGCGGCAGCTCTTTGGTGCGGCAGCTCGTATCTCAGCGTCAGCCGCGCGCTGCCTCTCGTCGGCGGGGCGAGGCGCTGTGGAGGAAGACCGCGCCAGTGGCCCGCCGGGCGGGTGCCGCTACGACACGTCGCTGATGGCCGTCGGCAGGCGGGAGCGGTAGAATCAGGAGCACCGATGGACCGCAGCTTCGTGCACCTTCACGTCCACTCCGAGTACTCGTTGCTCGACGGTGCCTGCCGCGTGCGGGACCTCGTGGCACGCGTCAAAGAGCTGGGCATGCCGGCCGTGGCCATCACCGATCACGGGTCGCTCGCCAGCGCCGTGCAGTTCTATCGCACCGCCACGGCAGAAGGCGTCAAGCCCATCCTCGGCATCGAGATCTACCTGGTCGCCGACCGCTTCGATCGCAGCAAGGCGCGCGGCGAGGAGCGTACGCATCTCACCCTCTTGGCCGAGGACGAGACGGGCTGGCGGAACCTCATGGCCCTCTCCACAGCGGCCTACCTCGAGGGCTACTTCGTCAAGCCGCGCGCCGACTGGGACCTGCTGCAGCAGCACCACGAGGGTGTCATCTGCCTCACTGGATGTCTCGCCGGCAAGACGCCGCGTCTGCTCAGCGAAGGCAACGACGAGGCTGCTCTCGCCGAGGTGCAGCGTCTGGCGGCGCTGTTCGGGCCACGCAACACGTTCGTCGAGATGCAGGACGCCGGCATGCCCAAGCAACAGGCCTTGCTTCCCAAACTGGCGGCCGTGGCGCAGAAAGCCGGGCTGCGCACGGTGGCCACCAACGACGTCCACTACCTCCGCCACGAGGACGCGCACGCGCACGATGCGCTGCTCTGTATCCAGACGCAGAGCTGCCTCAGCGAGGACAAGTCCAAGCGCATGAGCTTCCCCACCGACGAGTTCTACCTCAAGACGCCGCAGGAGATGAGGGAGCGGTTCGCCGCCTACCCCGAGGCGTGCGATGCCAGCCTCGAGATCGCCGAGCGCTGCAACGTGGACCTCAAGCTCAAGCAGCTTCTGTTGCCGGCCTATCCTGTGCCCGAGGGCGCCACCGAGGCCGGCTACTTGCGTGAGCGGTGCCAGGAAGGGATCCGCCGCAGGTACGGAGTGGACCCCCCGCCCGAGGTCACAGAGCGCCTCGAGTACGAGCTAGGCGTCATCAATGAGATGGGCTTCGATGCCTACTTCCTCATCGTCTGGGACTTCGTGAAGTTCGCCAAAGACAGCGGCATAGCCGTCGGGCCAGGACGGGGGTCGGCCGCCGGCAGCATCGTCGCCTACTCACTGGGCATCACCGACATCGACCCCCTCAAGTACGACCTGCTGTTCGAGCGTTTCCTCAACCCGGGCCGTAAGAGCATGCCCGACATCGACATGGACTTCGAGGTGGCGCGCCGAGGCGAGGTCATCGAGTACGTGGCCCAGAAGTACGGCCGCGACCGCGTCGCACAGATCATCACCTTCGGCACGATGGCGGCACGGCAGGCGGTGCGTGACGCCGCTCGTGTTCTCAGCCTGCCATACGCGGTCGGTGATCGCATCGCGAAATTGATCCCCGAGAAGGCGCCGCCGGCTACCTTCAAGGAGTCGCTGGTGGCGGGTACCGAGCTGGCGCAAACCTACGCCAGCGACGAGCAGGTCAAGCAAGTCGTGGACCTCGCCCGCGCGCTAGAGGGCATCATCCGTAACGACAGTATCCACGCGGCCGGTGTCGTGATCAGCGACCGGCCGCTCACCGAGTTCGTGCCACTTCAGCAGAAGGGCGATGCCGAGGTGGTGACCCAGTTCGGCATGGGCGACGTTGAGCAGATCGGTCTGCTCAAGATGGACTTCCTCGGTCTGCGCAACCTCGACGTCATGAAGGCAGCGCTGCAGCTCATCGAGAAGAGCACCGGCCAGCTCATCGACCTTACAGCCATACCTCTCGACGACCCCAAGACCTACGAGATGCTCCGCAAGGGTGACAGCGAAGGTGTGTTCCAGTTCGAGAGCAGCGGGATGCAAGCTGCCCTCCGTGAGGTCGGCCCCACCGAGTTCGAGGACCTCATCGCCATCGTCGCGCTGTTCCGACCTGGGCCGGCCAGCTACATCCCAACGTATGCCCGCAACAAGCGCCGACCCAAGGCCATACGGTACGACCACGAGACGCTGCGACCCATCCTGGAGCCCACGTACGGCGTGACCATCTACCAGGAGCAGTACATGGCGATCGCCCGTCGTGTGGCCGGCTTCACCCCGGCTCAGGCGGACGACCTGCGCAAGGCCATCGGCAAGAAGAACATGGAGCTCATGAACAGCCTGCAAGAGCCGCTCATGCAGGGGCTCCAGGCCAGTGGCGTCCCGGACACTGTCAGGCAGAAGCTGTGGAGCGACTTCCTGGCCACCGGCAACTACTCGTTCAACAAGAGCCACGCTGCCTGCTACGCCATGATCGCTTACCGCACCGCGTGGCTCAAGGCCAACTACCCCGTCGAGTACATGGCGGCGCTCATCAGCAGCGTCATGAACACGAAAGACAAGGTACCGTTCTACGTGAACCTCTGCCACAGCATGGGCATCCGGGTGCTGCCGCCCGACGTCAACGAGAGCGACGTGGGTTTCACCGTCGTGGGCGAGCGCATCCGCTTCGGGCTCAACGCTGTCAAAGGTGTGGGCAGATCGGCCATCGAGGCCATACTGCGGGCTCGAGAGGACGGGTTGTTCACCTCCATCTACGACTTCTGCGCGCGCGTGGACAGCACGACGGTCAACAAGCGCACGCTCGAGGCGCTCATCAAGTGTGGGGCCTTTGACAGCACGGGACATGCTCGCAGGGGCATGCTGCAAGCGCTGCCCCTGGCCGTGGCCGAGGGGGACCGTCAACGAAAGGCGCGTGCCATCGGCCAGACCGACCTCTTCGGTATGCTCACGGGGGGCGGGGGGCAGGCATCTGCGGGGGGTGACGCCGCTGCGGTGCGTCACCCGCCGGTGCCCACAGACGAGTTCGAGAAGCAGCAGTTGCTGGCCTTGGAGAAGGAGGCCCTGGGCCTGTACGTCTCGTCGCACCCGCTCGAGGGTCTGCGAGAGCAACTGCACGACGAGATCGAGATGTCGGTGGCCCGCTTAGGCGACGCGCAGGACGGGGCATACGTCCTTACGGGCGGACTGGTGGCGGCTCTGCAGACACGGCCCATGAAGAACGGCGGCACCATGGCGGTGTTCCGCCTCGACGACGTCGATGGCGGCTGTGAGGTGCTAGCTTTCAAGGACGTGTACGAGAAGAGCCGCCCCCTGCTTGTCGAAGACAACATCGTGAAGGTCAGAGGTAGGGTCGACCGCAAGGGCGAGGGAGAGGTGAAGCTCATCGCCTCAGAGGTGCGGTCGTTCGCCGGCGTCAGCGAGTCACGTCCGCTCAACGTGGTCGTCGACGCCGAGAGGCTGCAGGCGCAGGCGATCGACGAGCTGAAAGACATCCTCAGAGCTTTTCCCGGCGCGGTGCCGGTCGTGCTCACCATGGTCACCGGCGAGGGCTGTACACGGCTGCGCGTGGGCGACGGCTTCCGCGTGGACCCAGCGGCCGGCCTGTACGCCGAGTTGAAGGCCCTCCTCGGTGAGGGCTGCATCCAGGTGGGCTGCTAAGAAGAGACGAAGTGACACCATGCTTCGCGCGGCGTGGCCACGGCGGTCCGAGGTCGCCGGGAGCGCTGCGGGCTGCGGTGCCTGTAAGGAGGGCAGATGATCCCCGAGGGGATGCGGGACTTGGTGCCGGCCGAGGTCGGCGTGCAGAGCGCGCTCGCCAATGTGCTGCGCGGCCGCTTCGCTGCCTACGGGTACGGCGAGGTGGCGACGCCGGTGCTCGAGTTCGCGGAGACGTTCGAGGTCACCGACGACGACGTGCTGCTAGCCGGCTACCGTGTCTTCGACGACCAGGGTCAGGCACTGCTGCTGCGTACCGACATGACCGCACCGCTGGCGCGCTTGGCCAGCACTCGCTATGAGGACAAGCCGCTGCCCCTGCGCTTCGCGTACGTCGCCGACTCCTTCCGTCTGCAGGCGGCCTCACGCGGACTCGACGGACAGTTCGCTCAGGCAGGCGTCATGCAGGTGGGCCAGGGCAGCGCCGCCGCCGAGGCCGAGTGCGTGGCGATGCTCTGCGACGCCCTGCATAGCGCCGGGCTGCGTCGCTACCGCGTGCTCATAGGCACGGTCGCCTTCCACGCCGCCCTGGTCGACGCGCTCGGCCTGCAGTCAGATCAAGCCGAGGCGGTCATGGAGGCTCTCGCCGAACGAGACTACCCCTTGTTGGAGTCCATCCTCAGCAATGCGGGGGTTGCTGACGACCGCCTCACCGGGCTCCAGAGAGCGCTCTCGCTGGGCGGCGGTGACGAAGCGTTCAGCCAGGCGCGCAGACTTGCCAGCGCGGCCGGCCGTGCAGATGCGGTCGATCGGCTGGCAGAGGTCCGAGAGCTGGTGGAGGACGCCGGCTTCACCGACGTCGTCGACATCGACTTCGCCCTCTACCCGGAGTACGCGTTCTGCGACGGCCTGATCCTAGAAGCGTACGCGCCCGACATGGGGTTCCCGCTGGCTACTGGCGGCCGCTACGACGAGCTCCTCGCTGCCCACGGGCGTCCGGCTCCTGCCGTGGGCTTCTCGATATCCCTCGACCGCTTGGCCGATGCACTGGAGGACGCCGACGCTCTTCCGCCGACGCCGCCGCGGCCGCTGGTGGTCGCCGGGGGGCTCGATGAGCCGCGGCTGTGTACCGAGCTG
>CAYMTC010000060.1:0-8685 GCA_964393265.1 uncultured Thermoleophilia bacterium | reverse complement strand
GGTGGCACGAGCGAGGTGGCCGTCATCTCACTTGGCGTCATCGTGGTCTCACAGAGCATCCGTGTCGGAGGCGACGAGCTCGATGAGGCCGTCATCACCTGGGTCAAGAAGGAGTACAAGCTGCTCATCGGCAGCCAGACAGCCGAGGAGATCAAACTCGAGATCGGCTCGGCTGCGCCGTTGCCGCAGGAGGAGCAGGCAGAGATCCGCGGACGCGACCTCGTGACGGGTCTGCCCAAGACGATCGTGCTGTCGTCTGAGGAGATCCGCATCGCGCTCGAGGAGCCTGTCACTGCCATCATCGACGCCATCAAGGCGACGCTCGACAAGACGCCGCCCGAGCTTGCCAGCGACATCATGGACCGCGGCATCATGTTGGCCGGCGGCGGTTCGCTGCTCCGTGGCTTGCCAGAGCGGCTCCGCAACGAAACACAGATGCCCGTGCACCTGGCCGAGTCGCCGCTCACCTGCGTCGCGGTCGGCTCGGGAAGGTACCTCGAGGAGTTCGATGTCCTTGTGTCCGGTAGCCGTCGCTCGTCCCGCAGGAAGCGCCGCTAGGTCGGCGACCGCGGACCTCGCCGTCATCGCGTGAATCGCCGACGTGCACTGTGGCGGCGGCTGTCGGTCGCCGTCCTATTGGTGTTGTCTCTCGCCATGCTGACGCTCTACTTCAAGGAGACCGACGCAGGGCCGGTGCACCGCGTCCAAGAGGCCGGCATGGAGGTGCTGTCGCCCCTCCAGGCGGCCACCTCACGCATCGTCAAGCCGTTCCGCGATGCGTGGAACTGGTTCGGTGACCTGTTCAGCGCGCAGTCGCAGAACAAGCGCCTGCGCAAGGAGAACGCCGAACTGCGACAGGCGCTGGCCCGACAGATGGCCGTCGAGAGAGAGAACGAGCGCCTGCGCGACCTACTTGCCATCACCGACAACGAGATCTATCCCGACGGGTCGCGCATGGTGGCTGCGAGGGTCATCGGACGGTCCACAGAGGCGTGGTACTCCACGATCACGGTCAGCGCGGGCGGCGACGAAGGCGTCGCTCTCTATGACACTGTGGTCAATGAGCAGGGGCTGGTGGGGCGCGTCACAGCTGTCACGAGTGACGCGGCGCAGGTCACCTTGGTGACCGACCAGAAGAGCGCGGTCGGTGCCGAGATCCTGCCCGGCGGCGCTCGCGGCGTGGTGGCGGGCAGTGTCACCGGTGACGTCCGTATGCGGTTCGTCGACAAATCAGAGAAGGTGGAGAAGGGGCAGCTCATCGTCACGTCGGGCGTGGCGGGCTCGGTGTTCGCGCGCGACATCCTCATCGGCGTGGTCGAGGATGTGGGTCAGCAGGACGTCGAGACCTACCAGACGATCAGCGTCAAGCCCGTCGTCGACTTCCGTAAACTCGACTGGGTCATGGTGGTCGTGGATCAGTGAACGCGCAGTCCGGCGATCTGCAACGTGTCCAGGTCTTGCGCAGCAGCCGCTCAGCTGCGAGTCGTCGCGCTGTGCCCGACGAGCCCCGTACGGCGGGCCAGACGGCGGCCGAGGTGGGCCGTCTGGCGATCATGTTGATCATGACAGTGCTGTTGCAGACCACGATCGCTCCGCACATCCGCATCCTAGGAAGCAGCCCGGACTTCACGGTGTTGGCGGTGGTCTGCGTGGCCTTGCTGCGCGGCTCAGCGGTCGGCGCTCTCTTCGGCTTCGTGGTCGGAGCGTGCGTCGCCGTCGCCGTCTTCGCCCCGCTGGGACTCAGTAGCTTCGTGCTCGTGCTGGTAGGGTACTTCGCGGGTCGACACGCCGAGACCGCTGACATGCACTCCGGCTGGACTCCGGTGCTGGCTGCTCTGGCAGGTACCGTGCTCGCCGAACTACTGGTGGCCCTGATGCAGTTCCTCCTGGACAGAGAGACGCCCGTGGGGTTCGTGATGCTGCACGTCCTGCTACCGCGGACGGCTCTCAACACATTGCTTGCGGCGCCCGTCTTCGTTCTCACACGCCTCTGGCTGCGGGAGGGGGTGAGCACGCGTGCTAGGGCAACGTAGGCGCTGGGGCTCCGGCCCGGCTCGCACGAGCGGCAGTCCACGCGATACGGGTGTGCCGCTGCTGGTGCGCCGCGAGACCCGGTTCCATGCTCAGCGCCTCGGACGCCGCGACCGGCCCATCGCCGAGCTGCCGTCGGTCGGTATCCGAGTCCTCGTCGTAGCGGGCATCGCCGTGGCGGTGTTCGCGGTGCTGGTGTTCCGTCTATGGTTCCTGCAGATCCTCACTGGCCAACAGTACGTGGCCGCGGCCAACGACAACCGGCTGCGCACGGTGAAGGTGGTGGCGCGGCGCGGGCTCGTGCTGGACCGCGCCGGCAAGGTGCTGGTCGAGAACAAGCCGGCACTCACTGTCGGCATACGTCCCATGGACGTGCCGCAGGCCGACCTGGGTGCGGTGGTCGTCCGTCTGGCGGCGATCCTCGATATGGAGGTGGAAGAGGTCTTCACTCGCGTCATGCGGTCTGTGTACGTCTCCGCGGACGAAGTGGGTGCCATCATCGCTGATGTGGCCGCGGCCTCAGACGTCAGTCAAGCCGCAGCGTTGCGCGCGGCCATGGCTGCGACGACGGTGCCAAGGGATGAGTCCGATGAGTATGCCAGTCAGCTCAGGGAGCGGCTGCCCGAGGTAGCCGCTTCGACGGTAGCTGCGGCCGTGCGCAAGGCCGACAATCCCAAGACCGGGTATCCCTATGAACTCGTCGACATCAAGAGCGCAGTGGGTCGCAAGGTCGCTACGACGATCTTGGAGCACCCCGACTCCTACCCGGGCGTCGAGGTAAGGGAGGACTTCGTGCGCGGCTATCCGGGAGGCTCGCTGGCCGCGCACGTGCTTGGACAGGTCGGAGAGATCAGCGCCGAGCAACTCGAGGAACAGCGCTGGGACCGACGGCAAGAGGGCGACGTGATCGGCCAGTCGGGTGTCGAGTACACGTACGACCAGTGGCTGCGCGGCACTGACGGTGAGACCAAGGTCGAGGTCGACAACATGGGGCGTCCCAAGAGGGCCGTGGCTGGCGGCAAGCTGGCGGAGGCTGGCGACAACGTCGTGCTCACGATCGATTCGCGCATCCAGAAGGCCACCGAGAGGGCGCTGCGCTGGGGCATCGCTCGAGCGCACCAGGACAGCTACTGGAACGCCAGCGGCGGGGCGGCCGTCGTCATGAACGCGAAGAACGGGGAGATCCTGGCGCTGGCCAGCTATCCGGACTACGACCCCGGCATCTATGAGGAGGGGCTCACCAAGAAGGAAGCTCGCTCACTCTACTCCGGTGCGGCTAACACACCGCTGCTCAACCGTGTCATCCAGGGCCGCTACCCGCCGGGGTCTACGTACAAGGGAATCGTCGCTGTAGCCGGACTCGAGACCGGCGTGGTGAACCCGTACACCTCGTTCTACTGCAAAGGGCTGTTCAAGACGCACGACCAGGAGTGGAAGTGCTGGGTGTACCCAGACGGGCACGGTTCGGTGAGTATGGTGTCTGCGCTGGCACAGTCATGCGACGTGTACTTCTACAACCTTGGCCTGGCGTTCTACCGCCGTGGCTCCAGCACGGAGTTGCAGGACTGGTCGCGACGCATGGGTCTGGGCTCCGAGACAGGTATCGACCTGCCTGGCGAGGAGAAGGGTCGGGTGCCGGACTACAAGTGGCTCAAGGAGTACTTCAAGGGCGACAGTGTGGAGGCGCAGATCTCCCGCCTGTGGAAGCCCGGCAACTCAGTGAGCCTGGCCATCGGCCAGGGGTTCTTGGAGACGACGCCTCTGCAGATGGCGGTGGCCTATGCGGCCATCGCCAACGGTGGCTACGTGGTGACTCCCCATGTCGGTCTCAAGGTCGCCGACGGAGACGGACGGGTCGTGCGGCGCATCCGTGTGCCGGCCAAGAAGAAGGTGGGCATGTCCAAGGCGACGCTGAACGTCGTCCGGCAAGGGCTGCGCGCCGCCGCGTCGTCGTCGGTCGGCACCTCTGCGTCGGTCTTTGGCAGCTACCCCATTCCGGTGGCAGGGAAGACGGGGACCGCTGAGTGGACGTTTCCCAAGGACGACTTGGCTTGGTACGCGAGTTACGCGCCGGCTGACGACCCACAGTATGTGGTGGTCGTCATGATCGAGCAGGGTGGCCACGGTGGTTCCACAGCAGCTCCTGCCACGCGTCTCATCTACGATGCTCTGTTCGACATCAAGTCGTCGAGCACTATCGTCACCGGGCCAAGCGACTGAGGCTGCTGTGGAGCTACGGACCCTGCTGCGTCGGCTGGATTGGATCCTTCTGGGGGTCACTCTCGGGCTACTCACCTACGGCGTGGTGATGGTCCACCTAGCCAGCCGCGAGGATCCACTGCCGTCCTCCGGCTACTACGCGCTGCGGCAGCTGATCTTCGCCGGCCTCGGCCTAGCCGTGGCCGTGAGTCTGGCGCTCGTCGACTACGAGCGGCTTCGCCGGTGGCAGTGGTACTTCTACGGGTTCGCCGTCGCGAGTATCGCAGCTGTGTTCGTGCTCGGACCGGTCACCCGCGGATCCCGTCGCTGGATCCCTCTGGGGTTGTTCGACTTCCAGCCGTCGCAGCTGGCGGTGCTACTGGTGGGCCTAGGCCTCGCGGCGTTCCTGGTGGACCGTCTCGACGCCGTGGGCTCATGGCGGCTCACCGTGCTCGCTCTGGGGTATGCGGCGGTGCCGGCCGTGCTGGTGTTCCTGCAGCCAGACCTCGGCACCGCCACTGTCATCATGGCTATGGCCATGGGCGTCCTGCTGTTCTTCGGGACGCCCTGGACGCACTTTGCCGCCCTGGGTGGCGCGGTGGTCGTCGCGGGCGTGTTGGTGCTGAAGGTCCTGCCGCTCCTGGGCATCAACTTGGTCAAGCCCTACCAGATGGATCGACTCACCGTGTTCCTGAACAAGAGCGCTGACCCGGCATCGGCTGGCTACAACGTCCGGCAAGCGATGATAGCCGTGGGCTCGGGCGGCCTCAGCGGCAGAGGTGATCTGGCCACCCAGACGCAGCTCGCGTTCCTCCCGGAGCACCACACCGACTTCATCTTCGCAGTCGCTGCCGAGCATTGGGGCTTCCTGGGCGCCGTCGGCCTGCTTGCTCTATACGGTATCCTCATCTGGCGGGGTCTGCGTATCACGCTCAGGGCGCGCGACATGTACGGCAGTGTCCTTGCCGGCGGTATCACCACGGTGTTCCTCTACCAGGTACTGGTGAATGTCGGGATGTCCCTGGGCATCATGCCGGTGACGGGGATCCCGCTGCCCTTCGTCAGCTACGGCATCGCGGCGCTGATCACGAACCTCATGCTCATCGGGGTGCTGGAGAGCGTCCACCTCCGAGGCAGCGAGGCACAGGAGCTGCGAGCCAGAGTGGGGGGCACATGAGGTGGGAGGCAGACAGTGGCTAAGCACTCCAAGGCGTCCCTTAGTGTCGGCCGCGTGGGCAGACTCCTGCGCGACGAGATGGCCAGCGAGGGGAGTGCGTGCCGGCTCATAGTGGCGGGTGCCGAGGCCGAGACCCACAGGATCGCTCTGGCTGCTGACCCGCTGCGGCAGAGCGAGGCGCTGGTGGAGATGTCGCTCGGCGCGCAGCCGCTGCGAGTGACGGACGAGGACGTGGTGCTGCTCCTCGCGGGCGCTCTTTCAGGCGGCCAGCTCGCTGTGCCGCTTGAACAGGTGCGCTTGGCCAGGGCGGGACTGGTGGTCGTCCTGCCCGCCGACTCCGCCGCTGCATCGGCAGCCACCCAGGCGGCGCTCAGTGCCGGCGCCATGAGCTCCGAACTGACGGTCTACGACCCGGTGCTGCCCTTCGTAGACTCGCGCCTGGCAGACGCGGTCGCCGCTGTGGCCGGGCAGCACGGCCCAGCCTTGGCGGCGCGCTTGCCCTCTGTGCGCCATGCCGTGGTCGCGCGCCTGATCCGCCGCGCAGCGCTGGAGAACACGGCAGTAGGCGCCCTCATCTTCGTGCCGGGCGCCGACATGCCGGTGATGACTGCGAACCAGATCCGCATGGTCCTCCGCATAGCGCGCGCTTATGGGGTCGCGGTGGACCCGGCCCGTGTGCCCGAGGTGCTTGCCGTCGTGGGCGCGGGTCTTGGGTTGCGCGCCCTTGGGCGTCAGGGGCTCAAGATGGTGCCGGTGGCCGGTTGGGCCATGAAGGGCGCCATCGGCTTCAGCGGCACGCTGGCTCTGGGCCGAGCAGCTGCGGCGTACTACGAGAGCGGGATGGCCGGTCGCTTAGGGAGCTCTGCTGCTGTCGTGCCGGCGTCGCTTGAGCGGCGCTTGCCCCGTTCTGTCACCGACGTCGCCAGACGACGTCTGGGAAAGGTCTTGGATCCCGTTGACTCAGCAAGAGGCAGGTCTCCTGGCAAAGGGTGACCACCTGGATCGTCTGGGGCCCCTGCTGCAACGGGTGAGGCGCCCCGGCCGGTATGTCGGGGGCGAGTTCAACACTCGATGCACGACGGGCAAGGGCCCGTTGATGGTGCTCTCGTACCCGGACGTATACGAGGTGGGCATCTCCAACTTGGGCCTTCAGATCCTGTACACACATATCAACGACCAAACGCAGATCGACGCCGAGAGGGCGTACTGCCCGTGGCCGGACATGGCGGACCTCATGCGCCAGGCGCACGTGCCGCTGTGGACGCTCGAATCAGGTCGCGAGGTCCGTGCGGCGTCCATCTGGGGCTTCACCCTGCCGCACGAGCTCACCTTCACCAACGTGCTGGAGATGCTCGACCTGGCCGGGGTGCCACTGCACGCCGCTGAGCGCGGGCCGGACGACCCTGTCGTACTGGGCGGTGGGCCGGCGGTAGCGGCACCTTTGCCGCTGGCCCCCTTCTTCGACGCGTTCTTCATCGGTGAAGCCGAGGCGCACATCCCTGCCCTTGCCGACGTCGCCCAGGAGAGCGAGCGCAGTCGTCGCTTGGAGGCGCTCGCTCGGATACCGGGGGTGTGGATGCCCGCAGTGTCCGCGGGACCGGTGCGGCGCCAGGTATACACGGCCTTCTCGCGCAGCACACCCGTCCTGCGGCCTGTCGTACCGGTCCTGGAGGCGGTGCACGACCGGGCGGTCATAGAGGTCATGCGGGGCTGCACAGCCGGCTGCCGGTTCTGCCAGGCCGGCATGTGGTATAGGCCGGTGCGCGAGCGTCCGGTCGAGGTCGTCGTGGAAGCCGCTGAGCGTCTGTTGCGCGAGACCGGGTGTGACGAGGTCTCGCTCATGTCTCTCAGCAGTTGCGACTACAGCGGCGTCGCGGAGGCTGTCCACGGGATCAGACGAGCACGTCCGGACGTTCGCGTGTCGCTGCCCAGCCTGCGCGTGGACTCGGCAGCAGTAGTGTTGTCACAGCTGGGCAGCGACCAGCGAGGCTCCGTGACGCTGGCGCCCGAGGCGGCGACTCAGTCCCTGCGCGACGTGGTGAACAAGCGTGTGGAAGACAAGGCGATCATGGAGGCCACCGAAGCCGTCTTCCGCGGTGGCCACACCGGGCTCAAGCTGTACTTCATGCTGGGCCTGCCTCAGGAGGAGGACGAAGACGTCGCCCAGATCGCGACACTGGCTCACAGGGTCGCCGAGCATGCGCGGCAGCTCATCGGGGGCAGGGCGCGGGTGTCGGTGAGTGTGTCGACCTTCATACCAAAGGCGATGACGCCGTTCGCTGACGTGCCGTACGTAGGTTCGGGGGTCGTGCAGCGTCGACAAGCGCTCTTGCGCGATCGGTGGCCGCGCGGTGTGCGACTGTCCCTGCACGACCCCCGGACGTCTCTCCTTGAGGCGGTGCTGGCACGCGGTGGCAGGGAGTGCGCGGACCTCGTGGAGGCGGCCTGGCGGTCGGGTGCCCGATTCGATGGATGGTCGGAGCACTTCGCGTCCTCGTGCTGGGAAGCTGCGGCAGGGAGCGTCGGCCTCGACCTGGAGGGGGCGGCCCAGGCGCCGCCGGCGTCGAGTCCGGTGGAGGGGCTGGCGTCGCGTCGCTTCCTAAGGGAAGAGGCTGTGCGCGCCAGCCTTGGCCAGACTACGGCCGACTGTCGTAGAGACGATTGCACAGGGTGCGGGGTGTGCGACCCGGAGATCGTCATGGACCTGGCACAGAGCGATGCCGGCGAGGAGTCTGCTGTCGTGGGGAGAAGCGATGGCTGAGAGCCGCCGAGAGCGTTGGCTTGTGACGTTCGAGCGACACGGACAAGCGCGCTACATCTCGCACCTGGACACAGCTCGTGCTCTGCAGCGCACGTTCGCCAGGGCGGGTGTGCAGCTCGCTCTTAGCCAAGGCATGAGGCCAAAGCCGAGGCTGGCTCTAGGTCTGCCACTACCGGTCGGTGTGAGTGGGAGCGATGAGCTGGCCGTCGCGGATGTGCTCGTGACAGGAGAAGCGCAGGTGGATGAGGCGGTGGTGGCCCTGAGTGCTGCCGGGCCGCCCGGGCTGACGGTACGAGAGGCGCAGGAGGCGTGTCCTGGGTTCCGACTGCGGCCGCAGGTGGCGGTCTACGAGGCTTGCGTGCCTGGCGGCGCGGACGAGCTGCAGGGCCGGGTGCGCCGCTTCATGGGGGCTAGGGAGCACACGCTGGTCAGGACCGGCCCCAAGGGTGTCAGAGAGGTGGATGTGAGGGCTTCCGTGCCATGTGTGGTCTGTTCGCAGGCCGCGGTAGGGGTGCAG
>CAYMTC010000059.1:0-8732 GCA_964393265.1 uncultured Thermoleophilia bacterium | reverse complement strand
ACACCCTATCCTACACTCTTTCCCTACACGACGCTCTTCCGATCTTCCAGGCCATACCGGAGCAACTGGCCGCACGGCTGCCGGCCGGCTCTGTCTCCACGGACGTAGCCGTGACGGCCGTGCGCCCAGACGGAGAGCAGCTGCGCATCTTCGGCTCGGCGGGAGAGCTCTGTCGCGCGCGGGCAGTGGTCGTAGCGACTGACTGCCCGCTCCCAGGAGCCACGACCGCCATCCCGCCAGCCGTCGGCTGGCGATCGGCGACGTACCTGTACTTCGATGCGCCACGGTCGCCACTGGAGGGTGGGTGGGTACTGCTCGACGGAGACGGCGCGGGACCCGTCGACAGTGGGGTGGTCCTGAGCGAGGTGACTCCCACGTACGCGCCTCCCCGACGCGCGTTGGTCTCCGCCACCGTCCTCAGGGACTTCCCGGGCGACGACGGAGCACTGGAGGCCGCCGTACGTGAGCAGCTCAGCGGCTGGTTCGGCGAGCAGGTCGCGGCCTGGCGTCTCCTGCGGGTCTACCGTATCCTGCGAGGGATCCCGGTCTTCGGTGTCGCGCAGGCCGCCGCGGTCGGGCCTGCCACAGAGCGAGCCCTTGACCGTCTACCGCGGGGCGTCTTCGCCTGCGGTGACCGCTTCGACACACCCACCCTCAACGGCGCGTTGGCGTCGGCTCGTCGGGCGGCCGAGCGGGCGGCAGCGATCCTCGGCCACCGAGTGCCGACGCCATGAGCGACCGGCCCTCCAAGAGCGCTGACGGGGAGACGCTGCGGGTGCGACCCGCTGACGAAGCAGACCTCCCGGCAGTCGTCGCCCTGCTGCAGGACTGCGACGTCGAGGACATAGGGCGACCCGACACCTCCGAGAACGACGTGCTGGAGAGCTGGCACTCGCCGGGCATGCAGCTCTCCAGCGACACCTGGGTGGCGGTCAGCCCACAGGGCAGCGTCGCGGGCTACGCTGAGGTCACACGCCGACCGGGGTCGGACGTCCCTGTCGAGCTGGACGGCGACGTCTTCGTGCACCCCGACCACTGGGACGCTCGCGGAGATGATGCGCCGGTCGGCGAAGCACTGCTGGCGCGTGTCTTGGAGCGCGCACGGCAGATGGCGTCCGGCCCCACGCCCGCGCGCGTCGCCGTCTACACCTCTTACGCCGACAGCCGGAAGCGGGAGCTCCTGGAGGCGGCTGGCTTTGCCCATGCCCGCACGTACCTGCGCCTGCGCAGAGACCTTCCGCCCGACTACGACCCCGGGCCCATGCCGCCCGGCCTCCGACTCGCCGAGTTCGACCCGGCCACCGACGCGGACCTGGTGCGACGCCACCTGCTCGCCGCCTTCTCCGACGAGTTCCGACCGCGGCGCGAACCGTTGCAGGAGTGGCGAGCACGGCTCATCGAACGTCCGGACTTCGATGCGTCTCTCTGGCTGCTGGCCTGGGAGCCCACCGCCGCCGGACCGGAGCGGCTGGTGGCCGCCGTCCTAGCCTACGACTTCGACGATATCGGCTGGGTCCAGGCTATCGCCGTGCGCGCCGACCGCAGGCGACACGGCATCGGTGGAGCATTGCTCCGCCAGGCGTTCGCGCGACTCCTAGCACACGGCCAGCCGCTCGTGTGTCTGGGCGTGGACGTGGCCAACGCGAGCCGCGCGCTGCACATCTACGAGCGCGCGGGCATGCAGGTCGAAGAGCGCGCTGACCTCTACCTGCTTGAGCTCGACTGACAGCGGCGGCCGTAGCCGCAGCGTGGCGCTGGCGGCCCTGGCCGAGGCCTGGCGCTGGCGGCCGTAGCCGAGGCCTTGCGCTGGCGGCCGTAGCCGACGGAGGGTGACGCTTGTCGTCACCGAGGCAGAGCGACTGCCGCCACCCAAGGACAGCGGCCGTCGCCACTCGTGCAGACCGCGGGCCGCCCGGCCCGGTCTAGCTCTCGACGTCCTCCGGCTTACCACACTCGGTGTACCCGTCGAACAGTGGCGGCACCTCGTCCAAGCACAGCGGCGGCGCTACGTCGGGTGGCACGGTCTCGCCGGGCGGCGGTCCGGGCTCGTCTGGCATGAGGGCGTCGAGCGTGACCTGAGCCATGTGTGGCACTGGCCGACCTGGCTTGCCCGCGACCACGTCGAAGATACGGCGCTTGACGCGACCCAAACGCCGGTCGTGTTTGTCGGCGCGCTCTTGAGCGCGGCGTAGCTTCTCGGGGCTGTCCTTGTACCGCATGTGGGCCCAAGGAGAGCCGGGCCGCGCTAGCCTGAACGCCGCCACCCAGGCGAAGACGCCGAAAAAGACACCGAGTACACCAAGCCACACTCTGCCCTTGAGCAAAGTGATGATGACCAGCAACGAGTTGAGCACGATGGTGACCACCAGCGCCCACCGCGAGGCGACCACATCCGGGTCGCCGATGCCGTACGGTGCCAGGCCGATGAGGAGGATGAGGATGAAGGCAGCCGTGACGACCACCGCATCCACCGACTTGCGCCCTTGCTCCTCCCAGTAGACGTCCTGCAGGTGGAAGATGAGCGCGAACTCGTCGAGGACGATACCCGTGGCACCGCCGAAGACGAAGGCGAGGATGCGCGCCGCCCAGCCGCCCGGTTGGATGGCGAAGCCGTGGATGCCGGAGATGATCATGGCCACGAAGCCGAACACCATGTGGTGGACGTGAGTGCCACCGCTCTTGATGTCCTTGAAGTACCAGGAGTAGCCCTTGCGGATGAGGCGCGTGTGGATGCGGACGAGGAGGAAGCTGAGGATGAGGCCAGTGAGGAGAAAGAACAGCGGCCACTTGCCGTGCTCGAAGATGCCCTGACCCAGATCCACATCCACGGAGTCGCCCGCCTGCAGCCCCGCGGACACCGAGCCTTGGGAGCCTGAGGCGAGGAACCACCAGCCGGAGCAGGTGTACGTGAGCATCTCCCACACGCCAGCTGTCAGTCGTCCGACCATACCGTGTGACTCTACCGAGGCCAGGACGGCGCGGCAACGCGATGCACCGCGAGGACGCCATCGCCGAAGGTGGTGCGGCCCTTGACCGCGCCGGGTATCTTCCTAGCACATGACGATCCGACCGGGCATCGTCCCGACTGACTGGAGTGATCATGGACTCCCTGGTGGAGCGGATCGAGCTGGATGCGGCGCCCGCGGTGGCAGCCGCTGCCTGGCCCCGGTTCGTAGAATGGGTGTTGGTGGGGCCGCAGAAGCTCGCGTGCGGCCCCTTGGCCTGTATGGACCCCGTCGGCGTAGGCCTCGTGCACTTCGAGCCGCAGCCGTCAGGCGGGGTCACGGTCGCGGTCCAGCTGCCGGCGATCGACGGACTGCGGGAAGATGAGGTGCAGGAGACGGCGCTACGGCAGGACGTACGCCACGACCTGCTGCTCTTCAAAGACTACGTGGAGCGCGGACGCTCCTCTGACCCGGAGCGCGCCCAGCGCGGCGCAGCGTCCCTCCGAGAGCGGCGCCGGTCTGGCCGCAGACAAGAGCCCGACGGCCGTGCCGGCGAACCGGGAGTGGCAGCACGTCCCGGGTCGCGCGCCTGACGGGCCTGGGTGAGGTCTGGCGTCCCAGCTCGCCATGCAGCTGAGCCCCACCCGACTGCATCCGTGACCGCCGTGCCACGCTCAGCGGTCTGCTTCAGGCGGCTTCTGCGACTCCCGTGACCGGCATCCGTGGCTCACGAGGCCGCTTCAGTCGACGCGCTCGCGCAGCGCACCTGCGATACTTGGGGTCGTAGCTCTGTTCGGGCGGGCAGGTCAGCGCTTGCCCCCGCAGAAGCTGGTGAGGCACCCACTCAGGAGGACGAGCATGCCGTACCCCGCCACCCTGCACCGGTCCTGGAGACTCGCGGTCTACCTGCTCATGGCGGTCGCGCTCGCCCTGGGCGTCGCGGCCTGTGGCCCGCAGAGTAGCGATGCACCGGAGCGGCAGTCGGGGACACCGGTGCCGGGTGGCACCTACAACTTCCCACTCATCGCCGAGCCGGTGGCCATAGAACCCCTCAACGCTCAGGAGACCGAGGGCATCCAGGTGGCACACCAGGTCTTCCAAGGCCTCGTGGGCTACGAGCTCCAGGACGACGGCTCCCTGGAGGTGGTGCCGCGCATCGCAGAGAGCTGGGAGGTCGACGAGACGGCCACGGAGTTCACGTTCACCCTCAGGCGCGGAGTGCTGTTCCAGCCGCCTGTGAGCCGTGAGGTCACCGCACAGGACTTCGTCGACTCCTGGACGCGCGCCACCGACCCGGCCAACCAGTCGCCGGTGTCGTACATCTTGGCGCCACTGGTGGGTGTGGACGACAGCGGCTACCAGACCGACCCCGCCATCGGCCTCACCGGTGTGGAGGCGGTCGACCAGTACACACTGCGCGTGCAGCTGCGCTACCCCTTCGCCGAGTTCGTCCAGACACTAGGACATCCGGTGGCGGCCGTGACCCCTGTCGACCACGTCGACGAGGTGGGCGACGAGGCGTTCGCCGAGAAGCCCGTCGGCACCGGCCCCTACATGGTGGCCGAGTGGAAGCACAACCAGGCCGTCGACCTGGTACGGAACCCGGACTACTGGGACGCCGAGAACGTCGGCTACGTGGACCGCATCCACATGCCCGTCATCACCGACACCACGACCATGTGGCTGAGCTTTCAGAAGGGCGACCTTGACTTCACCAGCGTGCCGCCGGGCCAGGTCAAGGTCGCCGAGAACCACTCCAAGGTGCGGTCGGGCGAGTGGGCGGCCAAGCGTTGGCCGTCGCTGTCGGTCTCGTTCCTGGGCATCAATATGAGTGACGACACGCTTGGCTACCCGGCCGGCGAGGAAGGCGCCAAGGCCCGGCAAGCGCTGACGCGGGCCGCCGACCGCACCGCCGTGATCGCCATCGCCGGCGAGGGCGTCCCGTTGCCCGCCACCGGCATCGTACCGCCCGGTGTCCCCGGCTACACGAAGGGCCAGGAGGCCTACTCGTACGATCCGGACGAGGCGAGCGCGCTCGTCGAAGAGCTGGGTCCGTTGCCCACCCTCGCCTACTGGTACAACACCGACTCGGCGCAGCAGAAGACAGGTGAGGTCCTGCAGGCAGGCTGGAAGGCCGTGGGCATCCAGACGGCGCTGACCAGCTTTGAAGCCGGTACCTTCCTCACCAAGCTAGCTGAGGGCGACCGCGGCAGCGGCAGCCAGATCTTCCGCTGCGGCTGGGGAGCCGACTACCCGTCCATGGATTCGTTCCTGTACCCCCTGTTCCACTCGCAGCAGTCAGGGGCCACCAGCTTCACGTTCTACAGCGATCCTGAGGTGGACGCACTCCTCCTCCAGGCACGGTCCACCGTCGACGAGGGCGATCGCAACGACTTGTATCAAGAGGCGGAGCAGCGGGTGCTGGAGGCGGCGCCCGTTATCCCGCTCACCTTCTACCGCGACTTCAGGGTCATGAGCTCGCGCGTACGCGGTCAGGTGCTCGACCCGCTCTCACTGGTCGACATGTGGAACGTCTGGGTGGCCAAGTAGCCCGCGGTCACGCCAGGCCCAGGCGGGCCAGGTCGTCGTCGTCCAAGCCGAAGTAGTGCGCCGTCTCGTGCAGGACGGTGATGCGGATCTGCTCCCGTAGCTCGTCCAGATCCGCCGTCTCGGCCTCGAGGTTACGCTGAAAGAGGTGGATCACCTCGGGATGCGCCGACGCCCCCAGCACCGACTGGTCCGGGAACGGCACGCCCGTGTACAGACCTAGGATGCGTGGGTCGATGCCGTCACCGACCATCGCCTCCGTTGGCCGGTCGTCGACCAGGATCGCGACCCCGCCCAGGCGCTCGCGGAGCTGCGCCGGAAGCTCCGCGAGCGCCCGTTCGGCCAGCTCCTCGAACTCCCCTGGCGACAGGCGCGGCCGCGGCTCGTCGGCAGCCGCGTCCAGACGATGCACCCGCAGCCACTGCTCTGCTCGGCCTGACTCGTCGCCCAGGTCCTCGAGTGCAGCACCCAGTGCGTGGCGCAGGTCCGCCTCCTCGCCCCGCGACACCGACGACCGCGCCAAGGCTGCCTGCAGCAGCTGCCGCGCCGCCTCAGGCTCGGCGTGCTCTACCAACGTCCAGGCACGGTCCAGGACGCGCTCCAGATCGCGGTGACCGTCACGCATGTCACGATGATACCGGGCCAGCGCCGACGTGTCGGCGGCGTGCGTTCACGGCACCTGGGCAGCGGCCGACCTTTCGGCGGCGTGCGTTCACGGCACCTGGGCGCGCCTCCACGACCCGCTCCTTGTGGCGCGCGGGCGTGGGGCCGTATCATCGAAGGGAGACGGCCGGAGCGCCTGTGTCGAACGACGCGGCCCGGCCTGCAAGGGAGCGACTGGGCACCCGGCACCCCCGCCCTGGGGCGCTGCGCCGCCAGTCACGCCGCCACCTCAGCTCATGGGGGCAACGACAATGACGCGCATCCGGTTCGAGAGCCACGTGGAGAAGGCCGGCTTCCTCAGCCCTCTCACCGGCATGGAGTACGCCGAACAGATCATCGAGGTGCGCCACGACCCCCTCACCGGCATGACGGCCGTGGCCTCGTCAGAGCTCAATACCAAGGAAGAGATGTTCTTTGGCAAGACCGACTGGGCGCACGCAGAGGAACTCGCCCGCACCAGTCGCGAGGGCTGCTTCTTCTGCCCAGAGAAAGTCTTCGACGTCACACCCAAGTACCCCGACGACCTCGTGCCCGGCGGACGTATCCAGCACAAGCAAGCACTGGTCTTCCCCAACCTGTTCCCCCTGGCTGGCGTCCACGCCGTCGTCTGCTACCCCGAGAAGCACTTCCTGCACCCCAGCGAGTTCACCCCCGACCTCTTGGCAGAGGGTCTCGAGGCGGCGCTGGACTTCGTCCGCCGCGCCGAGCACTACTACCCGCGCCTCGTCCACATAGAGCTTTCCTGCAACCACATGCTGCCCGCCGGCGCGAGCATGGTGCACCCGCACTTCCAGGTCTTCGGAGGCGAGAGCGTACCGTGGCTGGTGGATCTGTACTGGCAGAAGAGTGCGGAGTGGCACACCACTCACGGCGTGAGCTACTGGCGAGCACTGGTAGAGCGCGAGATAGAGCTGGGGGAGCGGTACCTGCAGGGTAGCGAGGGCGCTCACTGGATGATCCCCTTCGCGCCCACCGGCGGCCGCGAGGTCATCGCCGTGGTGCCCGACGTCGACCGCCTCTCGTTGCTCGACGACGGCCATATCGACGCGCTGTCGCGCGGCATGTCCAAGGTGCTGGCCTGGTACCAGGACGAGGGCTTGTCGGCCTTCAACTTCACCCTGTTCGGAGGACCGCTACGCGGCCGCTCGTCGGGCTTCCCCGTCGTGCTGCGGGTGATCGCCCGCACAGCCTTCAAGCCCGACTTCCGCACAGACGACTACTTCCTGCAGAAGCAGCTCGGCGGCGAGTTGATGTTCGCATCGCCCGAGCAGATGGCCGTCGAGCTGCGCGAGCGCTTCGCGCGCTGAGGCACGCCAGGGGCGGTCAGGCGCGCTCGGCGTTCCCGTCGAGGACGAGCGCCTGACCGCTGAACTTGGCGCCGGCGTCGCCGCAGATGAACAGGATCAGCGAGGCCACGTCCTGCGGAGTGACCATGGTGCGGAGCGAGACGGAGGAGACGCGCTCCGCCCGCACCTCCTCGTAGCTCAAGCCGCGCACCGCGGCCTCGCTGCGCATGACCCGCTCTATCCGCTCTCCCTCGACGTCACCAGGACAGACAGCGTTGACACGGATGCCGTGAGGCCCCAGTTCCATGGCAAGCGACTTGGTGAAGCCGATGACACCCCACTTGCTGGCCACGTACGGAGTGCGGAAGGGCAAGCCCATGGTGCCTGCGTTGGAGCTCATGTTCACGATCCCGCCACCGCCGGCCTGTTTGAGCAGAGGCACAGCCCGGCGGACGCAGTTGAAGGCGCCTGTCAGATTCACGTCCAGTGTGCGCCGCCACTCCTTAGGTGGCATGTCCTCCACGGGTGCGGCGGGACCCGAGATGCCGGCGTTGTTCACGAGGATGTCGAGCCCGCGCATCCAGTGCCACGCCTCCGTGAACAAGCGGTCGACATCGGCGGCGGAAGCCACGTCGGCGATGGAGCCTCCCATGCCCGGGTGCTTGTCGATGAAGTCGTCGAGTGCGGCCGCATCCAGGTCGCAGATGTGGACGAGCGCTCCCGCAGCCACGAAGCGCTCAGCGACCACGCGGCCGATGCCGCGGGCGGCGGCCGTGACCATGACCCGCTTGCCGGCGAGTCCCGCCGTGTCGTGGAAGTCATCGGCAGCGCCCATAGCCTCCCCCTCGCGTGTCGCTACGTGGGTACAGCTGGATGCGCGCTCGCCTCGCCGACGAGGATGATGCGCGCATCCAGTGCCAGCGCCCCCTTGGGCAGCACCAGCAGTGGGTTGACCTCGACCTCGGCGACCTCGGGGTGGGCGGCGGCGAAACGACCAAGAGCCGCCGCCGCCCGCGCCGCAGCAGCGACATCGAGCGCAGGCCGGCCGCGCACGCCCTGCAACAGGGGCGCGCCGCGCAGCTCCCCCAGCAGGCTGACTAGCCCTGCCTCGTCGGCCGGAGCCAGCGCGACGCGCACATCGCGCAGCACCTCGGCGTAGACACCGCCCAGGCCCACCATGAGGATCGGGCCGAAGCGCGTGTCGCGCCGGCAGCCGATGATGAGCTCGACGCCGTGGGCCACTGGCGCCATGCGTTCCACCGCCACGTACCGGGCGCTCAGGCGCCGCGCC
>CAYMTC010000058.1:0-8899 GCA_964393265.1 uncultured Thermoleophilia bacterium | reverse complement strand
CTACACCCTATCCTACACTCTTTCCCTACACGACGCTCTTCCGATCTACACCCGACGTGCCCGCCCCGCTCCTCCGTCCGGCACGTTCGCGGGTGGCGGCCTCACGGGCGGCGCCTGGCGCCGCCGATGTAGACTCCGCGTACTACCGTAGGCGATGCGCGGAGGTCGGCATGACGCAGGACACAGTGACGACCCAGACTGCGGCGTTGGCCGGCATCGCCGACGAGTCGCTGGGCGCCTTGCGGACCTTCGTTGCGCATGAGCGGCTTGCGGGTGCCTCAGCGGGTGTGGTCACACGCGACGGCCTTGCCTGGAGTGCCGGCGCGGGCTTCGCCGACTTGGCGTCGGGCCGTCACCCCGACGCCCACACGCTGTATCGCATAGCCTCTAACACCAAGGTCTTCACCGCCATCGGTATCATGCAGCTGCGCGACGAGGGGCGGCTACGCCTTGACGACCCCCTCGTCGCCCACCTGCCCGAGTTCGCCGTCGTCCGCGATCCGTTCGGCCCCATCGAGGACATCACCGTGCGCCGGTTGCTGATGCACGAGTCAGGCCTGCAGGGTGAGCACCCGTTCTCAGACCCCGCGGTGACGTCAGAGCTACGGCGGGAAGAGGTGCTGGCGCGGCTCGCTGAGGTGCGTGTGGCCATACCTCCGTCCACCGGCGCCAAGTACTCCAACATCGGGTTCGACCTGCTCGGCGAGGTGGTGGCGCGTGCCAACGGCTGCGACTTCGAGGAGGCTGTCCAGCGTCGCATCCTCCGGCCGCTCGGTATGACGTCGACCACCTGCTACCCGCAGGGTGAGCTTGCGGCACGCTGCGCGGTCGCTTATGAGGCGCGCAGTCATTCGGACGCACTCTCGCCGGCGACCGTCCTCGACCCGCAGCTCATGCCCGGGTCGGGCATGCTCTGGTCGAGTGTCGCTGACCTGGCGCGGTTCATCGCGTTCGCGCTCACCGCCGATGAGCACAGTGACGCATCGCACCCGGTCCTCTCGCCGCGTACCCTGGCCGAGATGCAGCGCTGCCGGATCCTCAGCGACGACGTCCCGCCGGTGCACCAGGGCTTGGCATGGTACTCCATCCGCGGGGAGGACGGTACAGAGTGGGTGGGCCATGCCGGCAGTTGGGAGTGCTACATCACACGCACGCTGTTCTCGGTGAAAGACGGCCTAGGCGTCATCGTGTTGTTCAACGGCATCGGCGACGTGGACAAGGTCAGCCTCGAGCTGGCGGCGCGGGCGGCGCGCGCGGTACGCGCGGCGCTACCTGCCGACCGCTCTGCGCCGCCCGCGGTCGCCCCGGCGGCGGTCGAGGCGCTGCTCGGCGTCTATCAAGACGCCGACGGCTACGGCACGAGCGTCCGCGTGGAGTGGCGCGACGACAGGCTGACGCTGCTGGACGACGAGGCCCAGTATCGGCTGCAGGCCACCGACGACGAGCGGGTCTGGACCGTCCGCGGCGGCCGCTGGAGCGGCGAGGCGGCGTGGTTCTTCCCCGCCGACGGTGCGGTGGCCGGAGTCAACATCGCTGGCAACGTGCACTGGCGGCTGCGGCGGGAGCAGCCAGACGGAGCAGCCAGCGTCTGACAGCCGGCGCGTCTGGCGGCCGGCGCGGTGACGGAGTCTCCCTAGAGATTGGAGACGTCCGGACAACCAGGGGACCCCACAGATCCTCTCTGCCTGTGCTCCTGCACAGCATCCCCACGCGGCGTCGCTGGGGGAAGTCACGCGGCCACTGGGTCACGAGCAGACCTTGTCCCGGCCGTGGTTCTTGGCTGCGTACAGGAGTTGGTCCGCGCGCCTCACGAACGTCTCGCTGTCTTCGCCCGGCCGATACTCGGCGACGCCGATGCTGATGGTGAGGTGGACTGGCTCTTGGCCTGTAGGTATCAAGCACTCCCGGCTGAACGCTTGCCTCAGTCTCTCTGCCGTGGCCACCGCGGCCTCGCGTGACGTGTGGGGCAGTAGGACTGAGAACTCCTCGCCGCCGTAGCGGAACCCGGAGTCAGTCCGCCTCAGAAGCCCGGTGATGACCTGGCCGAGACGAGAGAGGGCGCGGTCTCCCTCGACATGGCCGTAGGCGTCGTTGAAGCGCTTGAAGTCATCCAGATCCAGCAAGAGAAGGGTGAGGGCCTGCTCGTGGCGGGTGGCTCGTTCGATCTCCTTGTCCAGTTGCTCGTAGAAGTACCGCCGGTTGAAGAGTTGGGTCAGTTCGTCCCGTACGCTGAGTTCGCGGAACCGTTGCTCACTCTCGCGAAGCGCCTTCTCGGCCCGCTTGCTCTGAGTGATGTCTCTGCACACGCAGAACACCAGCTTCTGCCCGCGGTACACTGCGCCGTTGTTACTCAGTTCCACATCGATGATGGTGCCGTCCTTGCGTCGGTGCTGTGTCTCGAAGTGCTGACCGGCGCCGTCGACGGCGTGGAACATCTGCAGGACCTGCTCCTTGGAGTGCAGATGGTCCCAGTCCCAGACGTGCAGTCGCTTGACCTCGTCTGGGGAGTAGCCGAGCATCCTTGCGAACTGCCGGTTGGCTTCGTGCACCCCTAGATCCTCGTCGAGCACCACGATGCCGTCTCGTGACTGCTCTATGAGCAGCCGCCAGCGGGCCAGCTCGTCGTCAAGCAGCGCCTTGGTGGCCTCCAGTTCGCGCTGCGCGTCACGCAGTTCGTGCACGAGCGCCTGCAGCTCGTCATAAGTAGGTCTCTGGTCCATCGCTCTTCCCGTGGGCACGGCCTGTCGATGTGGGTATCGGCAGGCCGTGCAGACTCTTCAGTGTTGTACGGAGGGCATAGTGACGTTGTCGCCAAGTGCGTGGGGAGGTCGTGACTGACGGTGCGCGGACGTATGAAGGCAGAGGGAAACCGCGTCGCGGCTCGTGGCGCGGGCGGCGGTCAGTGAACCCTGCGCCGGCGCCGAGCGTCTCGTAGTGTGTCACTGCGGTCGCGTGGGGAGGAGGAGACGCATGTCGTGGTCTCTAGGGAGCACTGGGGGAGCTGGGCGCACATGGTCCTTCGGCAAGGCGGAGACCGGTAAGGCGGAGACGCGTCCTGCGCATGCTCTGGCAGCCCTGTGCTTGCTCGTGGCCGTGGGCGCCGCGCTGCTGCTCGGCGGGTGTGGCTCCCAGTCGTCGCTGGACGGCACGTCGTGGCGGTTGACCTGGTGGGCTGACGACACGCCCGACCCGTCCGGTTGGACGATCATCGCCACGTTCAAGGAGGGCCGTGTGGGCGGCACCGCGGCGGTCAACACCTACGGTGCCGCCTATGAAGCATCATCCGACGGTGATCTGGCGCTGGGGCCTATCGCTGTCACGGAGATGGCGGGTCCGGTGCCCGACATGAATGCCGAGGCGGTGTACCTCAGGCTGCTGCAGCGAGTCCGCGCCTACAGGCTCGACGGTGAGCAGCTCACACTGCTCGATGGCGAGGGCAGGCAGTTGCTCGTCTTCGACCCGGCGCAGGAGTAAGAGTGGTCTACGGCCTGTAGCCGTCAGCTGAGGTCGAGCCCGGCGGCGATGACGCGTTCGCAGGCGGCGACCACGTCTGCGTCGAAGAGCGTGCCGGCGCCGGCACGCACCTCCGCCAGCGCGTCGTCCATGCCCAGTGCCGGCCGATACGGCCGGTGTGAGCTCATTGCCTCCACTACGTCGGCGACGGCGAGGATGCGGGCCTCCAGCATGATCTCGTCGCCCTTGAGGCCGCGCGGGTAGCCGGAGCCGTCGAGGCGCTCGTGGTGCTGGCGGACCATCTCGGCGACCGGCCACTGGAAGGCGATGGCGGCGAGCACCTCGTAGCCCCGCTCGGCGTGTTGGCGGACCAGTGCATACTCCATCTCCGTGAGCTTGCCGGGCTTGGTGAGGATCTCCGCCGGCACGCCGACCTTGCCGATATCGTGTACCTCGCCGGCGAAGGTGAGGCCTTCGCGGCGCTGCTCGTCGAGACCCATCTCGGCGGCGATGGCGTCGGCGAGACGCGTCACACGGCGCTCATGGTCTGCCGTGTACGGATCGCGCAGGCTGACTATCTCGCCCAGCGCCCTGACGGTGTCGTGGAGCGCTTCATGCAGTTGTGCGGCGCTGGCATCCAGCGCCGCGGCGGCCTGCTTGCGCTCGGTGATGTCCAGCAGTACCACGTGGATGGCGTTCGTGTCGCCGTCGCGGAATGGAGCAGCGGCTACCTCGACGTCTACCGGCACGCCGTCCAGGCGCACTATCTTCTCCTCCACCAGCGCGACTGGTCGGCCAAGATCGCGCAACTGGTGGATACGTTCACGTATCAGATGGTGGCAGTCCGGATGGAACAGCTCGTAGGGCGACTTGCCCAGGAGATCCTCAGGAGAAGAGGCGCCGAAGAGCCGCAGGCAAGCCTTGTTCGCCAGGGTCACGCGGTCGTTGTCGTTGACGAACACGGCCACCGGCGCGTGCTCGACCAGTGCCTGGTAGCGCGCCTGGCTTTCGCGTAGGGCGGTGGTACGGCGGCGCACTTGGCGGCGCAGCAGGATGCTCATGCCGACGAGCAGCGCTGCCACACCGGCCACGACGCCGAATGCGACCAGGAGGTACTGAGGCACCCTCCAGCGCGTCTCGGGGGTGGCGGCGCCGAGCCACTTGTCCAACGTGCGCTGGTAGTGCGAGTCAGGGTCGTCCTTGCCGGCGCGCAGGTAGGCGTCGATCGCCTGGATGAGGTCCACGTTGGAGCCCTTGGTCGTGCCGAAGCCGAAGGTGATGGGGTTGAACACGAGCGGGCTAGCCACCAGACCGTACTTCTTCTGGTAGATCGTGCCGGGGATGTGCAGCTCGACGACGGCGTCCGCCTCGCCGCGGCTCACCATGCCGAAGTTCTCATCGACGGAGTTGGTGCTCTGGTAGGAGGCGCGCACGCCAAGCTTGATCGCCAGCTCCTGCAGCGCCTGGAACGTGCGGTCGTCGCGCCAGCCGACCACTCTCTTGCCCTGCAGGTCGAGGAGGGTCTCGATGCGCTCACCCTTGCGCGTGTAGATCTGACCCCAGTCTGAGACGACCGGCTCGGCGTTGAGGTAGAACTGCTCACGACGCGGCCGGGCTTGGCCGACGCCAAGGCCCAGGTCGATCTTCCCGTGCTCCAGGCGGTCGAGTGTGTCTTCCCATGTACCGTGGACGTAGGTGACCGTCCAGTCGTTCTCGGCCGCCAGGTACTCGACGATGTCGATGAAGATGCCGGCCGGCTTGCCCGACTCGTCGATGAAGACCTGTGGAGGATAGGACCACGTGCCCACGCGTACGTTGCGGGCGGCGGCCGCGGTGGGTGTGAGCGCGCAGAGGGCGATGGCCGCTGCGCAGAGCAGAGCCAGGAGGGCGTTGAGAGGGAGCCGTGGTCCTACAGTACGTTTGCCCGGTCCACCGGGGGTCGCGCGGGGACCGGCCGCGCCCGCCGCGGCGGTCAGCAGTCGGCGATCTGAGCGCGTGGGCGAGTCGTCACCTGGGCCGGACACGTGCCTCCTCGCTGCTCCTGGGCCGGCTCTGACCTGCTGGAGCGGTGATCGTCAAGAGGTCGCCGCGACTTGGATCGCCCATGACTACTCCTCCATCCGGAAGCCGGCGTTCACGACGCGCTCGCAGGCCCTCACCACGTCGGCGTCATACCGTGTGCCGGCGCCGGCACGGACCTCCGCCAGCGCGGCGTCGATGCCCAAGGTGGGACGATAGGGTCGATGCGATGCCATCGCCTCGACCACGTCGGCCACCGCTAGGATCCGCGCCTCGAGCATGATCTGGTCGCCCCTGAGGCCACGCGGGTAGCCGGAGCCGTCGAGGCGCTCGTGGTGCTGCTGCACGATCTCTGCCACCGGCTGCTCGAACCGGATGCCTTGGAGCAGTCGGTACGCCACCTCCGGGTGGCGCTTGACCAGCTCGTACTCCATCTCGGTGAGCTTGGCCGGCTTGCTGAGGATCTCTGCCGGTACGCCGATCTTTCCTACGTCGTGCACCGGGCCAGCCATCGCCAGAGCTTCGCGTCGCTCGTCGTCGAGACCCATCTCGACCGCGATGGCCAGCGCCAGTCGCGTCACGCGGCGTTCGTGGCCAGCGGTGTAGGGGTCGCGCAACTCGACCACACTGCCCATGACGAGGATGGTCGCGTTGAGTGCCTCGCGCAGCAGCTTCGCGCTAGCCTCCAACTCCTGCTCGGCGTGCTTACGAGCGGTGATGTCTACAGAGATGCCTGTCATGCGTAGCGGCGTCCCCTGCGCATCGCAGGTGATGTCACCGTGGGCGGCGATCCAGAGTTCCTTGCCATCGGGTCGCACGATGCGGTACTCGTTCTCGACAGGCGTCCTCTGTTCGATAGCCGTGGTGATGCGCGCCGTCGCGGCTTCGACATCATCGGGGTGGACGATGCTCTTCCAGGTGTCGAGCGAGTGTCTCGCGTCCGGGGGCAGGCCGAACAGAGAGGTGTACTCTGGCGACCACGTGACCGTGTCCTCGATCAGGTTCCAGTCCCACACTCCGGCGCTGGCGCCGCGCTGGGCGAGGGAGAGCATCTCGTTGGACTGGCGCAGCGCCTGCTCGGCACGGCGCAGTTCGGTGACGTCCTGCGCCGTGCCGAGCAGTCTTCTCACGGCGCCGCGCTCATCTCGCTCGACCTCGCACAGCGTGTGGACGACGCGCACCTCGCCGTCAGGGCGCACCGCGTGCACGTCGATCTCGTACGGGGTGCCGTCGGTCAACGCCGTGCGCACGGCCGTGTCGAACGCATCCCAGTCGTCGGAGTGGATGATCTCGCGGTGACGGTCGTAGGGCAACGGGCCTGACGCGGGGTCCAGACCGAAGATGCGGAAGACCTCGTCAGACCAGTCGGGCACGCCGCTGAGGGGGTCGAAGATCCAGCTGCCGATGTGGGCGATGCGTTGCGCACGCAGGAGCTCCTGCTCGCGGTCCTGCGCAGCCTGCTCAGCGATCTTTCTCGGTGTGATGTCGCTGGTGACGGTCACCAGCGACACCGTCTTACCGTCGTCGTCGAACTCAGGGTAGACGCGCGCCTCGCAGTACAGCGGTCCGCGCGGCGCGTCGAGTTGGAACTCCACATCCAGAGGTCGCCGTGCCTCGATCGCCCTGCGGAGGGTGGCTTCGAAGAAGGTGCAGATCTCGTCTGGGAAACCGATCTCGGGGTGTGTCTTGCCCAGCATGTCCTCCGGCTGCAAGCCGATGAACTCGGTGATCGCGGGGCTGACGTAGGTGTAGCGCAGGTCGGTGCTGAGTCGGGCGAAGACGTCCTTGACGTTCTCCACCAGGGTGCGGAAGCGCCTCTCGCTGGCGCGCAGATCGCCGTCGAGCCGTCGCCTCTCGGTCACGTCGGAGAACGAGATGGCCACGCCCCTGACGAGGTCGGGGTCGGCGGCATCTCCGAACACGGGGTGGGTGTTCACGCTGATCCAGCGGATCTCATCGTCACTGCGCCGGATGCCCATCACGACATCGCGGCAGGGTTCGCCCGTCGTCAGGGTGTGTACCGAGGGGTGCTGGTCGCTCGGGAACGGTGTGCCGTCCTCTCGCACAGTCAGCCATTCGTGGCCGGTGGCGTCGATGCCGACCGCCTCGGGTGCGGGCACGCCGAAGACGTCTTCGGCAGACCGGTTCCACGCTTCGATGCGGCCGTCGGCGCCCTGCAGGATGACGCCCTCATGCAAGCACTCCACCACCGAGCGGTATCGCTCCTCGCTCTCCCGGAGGGCTGTCTCCGCCCGCCGGCGCTCAGTGATATCGCGCACCACGGAGAGGGCTGTGGGCTTGCCGTCGAGATCGAACAACCCGATGCTGATCTCCACCGGGACGCGTTCCCCGCTCTTCGTAAGGTGCTCAGTCTGGAAGACCACACCGCCGGTGTCGTGCAGCTCTGCGGAGCGGTCTCCGTACTCCCGTCTGGCCGTAGGTGTGTCCAACTGGTCGACGCGCAGCGCCAAGAGCTCTTCGTGGCTGTAGCCCGTCATCAAGCTGGCCCGCGCGTTCGCCTCCAGGATCCGTCCAGGCCCGCGGCGGGTGTCCTCATGCAGGTAGACCGCGTCGTTGGCGTTCTCGAAGAGCAAGCGGAAGCGTTGCTCGCTCTCTCTAAGGGCCGCCTGCTGCTGCCTCTCGGCGCCGACGTCACGACTCAGCACGACCACCCCGGTGACGGCGCCCTCGGGGTCGCGGATGGGGTTGAAGCAGAGCTCCTGCGGCCGGTCGAGGGTCGACAGCTGTGCCGGCAGGTCCTCCTGAAAGCGTTCGCCGGAGAGCGCTCGGTCGTAGCGTGCACGCCACTCGGCCGCGGTGTTCTGGGGCAGGCCGGCGAAGAGAAGTGGTTCGCCGGCGAGGACGTCGTGGCCGAAGGTGCGCTCGAAGAGCTGATGGAAGGCTTGGTTTCCAGCGATGAGGCGCAGGTCGCGATCGAGCGCCCAGATGGGCATGTCGGCGCTCTCGAGCAGGGCGTCGAAGCGCGCCCGATGCGTGGTGGCCGCCGTCTCCGCGCGGACCCTGTCGGTCACGTCCTGGATGGTGCCTACGGCACGCAGGGGAGTGCCGTCCCCGGCGCGCTGGACTTCGGCGGTCTGGTGGATGTAGCGGACCTCGCCGTCAGGGCGTACGATCCGCAGCTCGATCTCCGACAGCCCACCCCTCTTGAGGCACTCGACGACCCAGTCGTTGTTGCGCGGCTGGTCGTCGAGGTGGATACGCCCGGCGATATCCACGAAGGTCAGGGGGAAGTCGGCGGGAACGCCGAAGATGCGGTACACCTCGTCGGACCAAGTAAGGCGCTCGCCGGCGATGTCCCAGTGCCAGACGCCCACGTGGGCGAGCGACTGCAGACGCTCAAAGCTCTCGAGGAGCGCGCTCGCCTGGGCATCTCTCTGAGATGCGCGGTCACCGTGGTCTGCTCGTC
>CAYMTC010000057.1:0-8950 GCA_964393265.1 uncultured Thermoleophilia bacterium | reverse complement strand
CCGACCTCGACGTCTCCGATGCCCTCGGGCAGCCAGAAGCTCTCCAGCTCGGCGAACGGCTCGATGGTGTGCCAGCCCTCGCCGGCCTGCCAGACGATGGCGGGGTTGTTGCACTCCTCGATCGTCGTCCAAATAGAGAAGCCGAAGCTGATGCCGGTGGCGCCGGGGATCTCCAGATCGGAGCCGTCGCGGATGCCGATCTCCTCGACCTCATCGAAGAAGTGATCGGCGCCGTAGCGCGCCAGGTAGTCGGCCATGCCAGGTTCGACCCCGAAGCCCGCGAACGCGTACTTGCCGATCTTCTCGAACTCGGCGCTGAGCGGATACTCGTCGTCTCCGAGCTTCTTGCCGCACACGTGCATAGGGTCCGTAGGATGCGGCTCTGACAGCGTCATAGCCGTGTCCAGATAGTGGGTCTGCGCCTTCAGCGCCGCCTGAAGGAGCGAGGGGTTGAAGTTGGGTGCGCACAGGTTGCAGATGATGTCGACACCGTGCTCGCGTGCTAGCGCCGCCACACCGTCAGGGTCGCTGGCGTCCACCCGCGCCGCGACGAACCGACCGTCCTTGAGCCTGGCCACCAGGCGCTCCGGACGAGCTTGATCGTAGTCGGCCATGACCATCTTCTCGAGCCAGTCGCCCTTAGGGTCGCGCCGCTTAGCGATGGCGGCGATGGACTCGCCGACGCCACCCGTACCGACGATGAGCGCCTTCATGCTTGTGCTCCTTCCGTTCGCGACGGTCGTGAGCCAGGGGGTCACGCGGATCACGACACCGAGATTCGTGCATACCATCGTACAGGCGCCGTGGCGATTCGTACAGGTCTCGCCTCGTTCTGACGAATCACGTCTGCGAGTGACCCGTGGTGTCACGTGCGCCTGCCGCTGCCCCACCTGACCCACGGCGCACCGCCTGCCACTCCCCGCACGACTCTCCGTCAACGGCCGCTGGTCGACGCCGACTGCATACTCTGTATAACTTTACCCGCCCGGTTAATTGTGTCTACACTCGCCTCTCACGCCACGCGCTGCGCGCGTTTGGCGTGCTGAGACCGGGAAACGGGAGTCGCGACGCTCACAGGTTCGAGCGTCCAGGGGGAGGTGCATAAGACCTAGTCCCGCGCTGGGTGACGGTACTCGGCGTCATGGACGTGGTGGTGAGACACGCAGATCCAAGCGCTACTATGCGCCTGCAGTGGGCGGCAAGCGCTACTATGCGTCCCCGCCCTTATCACGACCATCGAAAGGAGAGCCCCGCTTGGCCACAAGCCCGCGGGAAGCACCATGAGCGATTTCAACTGCCTCAAGGCACCCAAAGAGCACTACGGTACGCTGAAGAACTTCGTCAACGGCGAGTGGGTCGAGGCCGACACCGACCGCTACCTCGACGTCGACAACCCGGCCACCGGCGAGATCATCGGCAAGGTGCCGCTGTCCTCGACCGAGGACGTGCAGGCCGCCATCAAGGCCGCCAACGACGCGTTCTGGGAGTGGCGCTCCACGCCGCCTATCGTCCGTGCGCGGTACATGTTCAAGATCAAGGAGCTCCTCGAGAAGAACTTCGAGGACATCTCACGCGTGGCCACACAGGAGCACGGCAAGCACATCGACGAGGCCCGCGGTGAGACCCGCCGTGCCATCGAGAACGTCGAGACGGCCTGTGGCATCCCCACCATGATGATGGGCTACAACCTGGAAGACGGCGCCGCCAAGAACATCGACGAGCAGGTCATCCGGCAGCCGCTGGGCGTCTTTGGCCACGTGGCTCCGTTCAACTTCCCCGGCATGGTGCCCTACTGGTTCTGGCCCTTCGCCTTGGCGACCGGCAACACCTTCATCCTCAAGCCCAGCGAGCAGACGCCGATCACCCTGCAGCGTACCTTCGAGGTACTCGAGGATGCCGACCTGCCGCCGGGGATCTTCAACCTCGTCAACGGTGACAAGGTCGCTGTCGATGGCATGCTCGACAGCCCCGACGTGAGAGGCATGACGTTCGTCGGCTCCACGCCGGTCGCCAAGTATCTCTACAAGCGTTGCGGAGAGACCGGCAAGCGCTGCATCGCTCAGGCGGGCGCCAAGAACTTCCTCACGGTCATGCCCGACGCCGAGATCGACCGCGCCATGCCCAACATGATGGCCAGCTTCTTCGGCAACAGCGGCCAGCGGTGCCTGGCCGGCGCCAACCTCGTGGCCGTCGGCGACATCTACGAGGAGCTCAAAGAGAAGTTCACCGCCGCCGCCAGCAAGCTCAAGGTGGGGCCAGGTCTGGATGAGAGCTGCCAGATGGGTCCGGTGATCAGCGAGAAGAGCGTCCAGCGCATCCACAACTACATCGACATGGCGGTCAAGCAGGGCGCCAAGGTGATCCTCGACGGTCGCGGCATCAAGGTGCCAGGGCACGAGAACGGTCACTGGGTCGGGCCCACCATCCTCGACGACTGCACACCGGAGATGACCCACTGCCAGGAGGAGATCTTCGGGCCAGTGGCGAGCATCATCCGCGTCAAGGACCTGGAAGAGGCCATCAAGATCACCAATGCCTCGCCGTTCGCCAACTCGGCCAGCATCTACACGCAGAGCGGGCGTGCTGCGCGCACGTTCTCTTACAAGCTGGCCGCCGGTAACCTCGGCATCAACCTGGGCATCCCTGCCCCCATGGCCTACTTCCCATTCGCAGGCCAGAAGGACAGCTTCTTCGGCGTCATGCACGGCCAGGGCTCAGATGCCGTGCAGTTCTTCACCGACTCCAAGGTGCTCATCATCCGCTGGTAGTCTCCAGGAGAGCAGCAGCGCCCTCGGCGGGCGCCGGACGGCACGCTCGGTGCATGCTCCGGCGCCCGCCGGGTACAACCGTGGTGGCACCACCTGCGCTCAAGCTACCAGACCCCTGAAACGTCCGCCCCGACGCCTGATGGCGGACACGACATGAAACGAGGTGAGACGTGGCACGTTCGTTCCCGGAGATCACCAACTTCGGGACCGCGTTCCGCTTCGCCCTGGAAGCCGAGGCGGCCGCCGGCGACTTCGCCGCGACCGCCCAGAGCCTGGCGCCCACAGACGAGTGGCGTGCCAAGCTCGAGGAGCTGATCTGCGCCCACCAGGACCGCGTCCAGAAGCTCACGACCATCCGCCAGGAGGTCAATGAGATGACGCTCGAGCCCATCTCTGGGTTCGACGGTACGCAGTACGTCTCGCTGCTGGTCGCTGACCCAGCGGGCACCTGGCCGCAGGCGGCCGAGCAGCTCATCCAGGTCGAGGAGGACGTCGCGGCATTCCACATCGACTTCGCGGCGCACGCCGACGACGTCCTTGCAGCAGCCACCCGCGCCTTCAAGCGTGCGGCCAAGCAGGAGCGCGAGGCAGCAGAGGAGCTCCGCAGCTTGCTCTGATCCGCGCCCGTCTACGCGCGACCAGCACGTGGTCCGACGGCCGGGGCGCCCGCACACAGGGCTCCCCGGCCGTCGCCATCTTCGCGCCAGACAACGGCTTCTTCACTCTCGACTGTCCGGCGGCTGCTACCATCGGCAGCTGTCACCGCAGACCCCCCGCTCTGCCGGTCAACGCCGGTGCGGGAGAGCGCTCATGCAGCAGATCGCGTCACGAGAGGAGCCTGCCGTGGACCCCGAGCGACTGAGCAGAGCCGACTTCCTCAAAGTCGTGGGCGCCGCCAGCGCCGGCGCCGTCTTCCTCCCCGGCGCTGAGGGACTTCTGGGAGCCGTGGCGCCCGATCTCGGCGTAGACGACGCCGAGGCCGCTACCTACCCGTACCTCTCCGTCGCCAAAGGCAGGTCTCTGAACGCCGACCACATCGCCAAGATCACGAGAGCGGCCATCCGCAACCTGGGAGGCATGAGCCGGTTCGTGCATAAGGGAGACGTGGTGGTCGTCAAGCCGAACATCTACGGCCCACGCACGCCGGCGCAGGCCTGCACGACGAATCCCACGGTGGTCGCCACGGTGGTCCGCGAGGCCCTGAAGGCGGGCGCCAGAGTCGTGAAGGTCATGGACCACCCGTGCGGAGGCGGCGCCCTCGCTTCCTACGACAAGAGTGGCATCCGTGCCGCCGTCGAGAAGGCCGGTGGCAAGATGGTGGTCATGAACGCCTCCCGCTACCGCGTGTACAGCATCCCCAAGGGCAGAAGCATCAAGTCCTGGCGCGTCTACCGTGACATCATGACGTGCGACGTGCTCATCGATGTGCCTATCGCCAAGAATCACGGCTCCACGGCGGTCGTCACCGGGGCGTGCAAGAACCTCATGGGCTGCTGCGACAACATGGGAGGCCTCCACAGCAAGAACCGCGGCCTTAGCGTCAACATCACCGACCTAGTTGGCCTCATCCGTCCCGATCTGACGGTGGTGGACGGCATCCGCGCCCGCGTTTCCGGCGGGCCGGGTGGCACCAGCCCGAGTGGCGTCCGTAAGCGCTACACGGTGATCGCCAGCAAGGACCCGGTGGCAGCCGATGCCTACACGGCTAAGTACCTGCTGGGAGTGGCGCCCGCCAAGGTGCCGCACCTCAAGAACGCGCACACGCTGAAGCTAGGGCGCATCGACCTCGCCCATCTCAAGATCAAGAAGGTCAACGTCTGACCGCCGGCTCACAGATGGCAAGCGGAAGATGCGGATGAACCGCCGCACCGCCCGTCGCTTGCGCCCGATCGTCCAGTCCGCGTTCCTCCTCCTGTTCCTGGCGATCGCCTTCCGCACGGTCCAACAGCCGCGCCCTGGCGGCCTCGCCGATGGCCTGTTCCCCTTCGACCCCTTGGCGGCCATCGCTGCCATGATCGGAGGTCGAGCGCTGATTCCCGGCATGCTCTGGGCGGCCGCCACGCTGGTCGTCACGCTCGTGCTCGGACGCGTCTGGTGCGGCTGGATCTGCCCGCTTGGGACCATCCTGGAGTACGTCCGTTTCAAGGGCGCCTCGCGACGAGCCACGCACATCTCGCCGCGCTGGCGCTCCGCCAAGTACGTCCTGCTAGGAGTGGTCCTTGTCATGGCGGCGTTCGGCAGCCTGGCCGCCCTCATCCTCGACCCCATCACCATCGTCAACCGCGCAGTCGCCACGGCACTGCTCCCTCTTGCTGACGCAGGGATGCGCGGCCTCGAGTCCCTCATAGGCCGTGCTGACTGGCTCACCGGTGCCATGGAGTGGCTCGACACGGAGGTCCGCGGCACCGTCCTTCCGCAAGTCACCCCCTGGTTCGTCCAAGGGATAGCCGCGGGTGTCCTCCTCGTCTCGATCCTGGCCCTCAACCTGCTCGCTGACCGCTTCTGGTGCCGCTACCTCTGCCCACTCGGGGCGCTGCTCGGCGTGCTCTCCAGAGTCGCGCTCCTCCGCCCTGTGACGACATCCTCGTGCACCTCCTGCGGGCGTTGCGCCTCGGCATGCCGGTTGGGAGCTATCGAGCGACGAGATCAGACCCCGCTGCCGAACCGCGCTGCCGCCGTACAGGAGGTTGATCAGCGGGGGGCGGCACACTCGGGGACCGAAGTCGACGCCCAGACAGGCTGCCGCCCCCGCACCGCGGCCACAGGCATGCGCGTCGTGGCGTCGGAGTGCATCGTGTGCCTTGACTGTCTGACGGCCTGCCCGACGGACCATGGCATGCGCTTCGGACGCACCACGACCACCGTGCCCCGGCCGGCGTATGACCCGGGCCGGCGCGAGCTACTTGCCTCCGTCGTGCTCGGCGGCGCCGCAGTAGCGCTGACAGGTGCCGGGCCGTGGAGTGACAAGCCGCGGTCCGTGCTTCGCCCGCCTGGCGTCACCGACGAGGCCGACTTCCTCGCGACCTGTATCCGCTGCGGCGTCTGCGTCAACGTCTGCCCCACGGCGGCACTGCAGCCGGCCGGCGACCAAGCTGGCTCGGCCGGGCTCTGGACGCCGGTGCTCGAGCCGCGCCGGGGCTACTGTGACTACGGCTGCAACGCGTGCGGCCAGGCATGCCCCACTGGAGCCATCCCGAACCTGCGGCTCAGCAGCAAGCGGGAGGCAGTCATCGGAGTGGCCGTGATCGACCGCACACGCTGCTTGCCGTGGTCACAAGACACGGCGTGCTCGGTGTGCAACGAGGTGTGTCCTGTCCCCGGCAGCGCGATCCGCATCGGGGGCGGCCGCACTGTCGTTGCCGAGGACGGACTAGAGGAGTACATCACCTATCCCACAGTCCGGTCGCGCCGTTGCATCGGCTGTGGCATGTGCGAGAACGCGTGTCCAGTGGAGGGCATAGCGGCCATCACCGTACAGCCGCTGGCCGAGATCGATGCCGGCGGAGGGCGCGGGCAAGGCCGCGGGGCCGGCCGCGACTAGGCAGACGGCACGGCCAGCACGTTGTGGCCCTGAAGGTGAAGAGTGCGCAGCCACACGCCTGCGACCCGCGCGGCCCGTCAGCCGGCCGCGCCAACGTGTCGCCACTCGGGGTGCAGTGGCGCCTATATACTCGGGCCACAGCCAGCACGCCCTGGAGCGGCGCATGAAGGAACCCGTCGCGCGTCCGTCGCCAACGTCTGTGACCTCGAGTCCCCATCGTGCGGGAGAGGCGGCCGCCTCCGTCTCCTCCGTACCTGCGGCCCCCACGGCCCAGCAGACGCAACGCGAGCTAGGCGCGTCGCAGCTCTTCTCGGGCCTCGACGCGAACGCGCTCGACCGTCTCGCCACCGTAGCACGACGCGTGGAGCTCCCCGCTGGGGAGACGGTCTTTTCCCAGGGCGACGCGGCCGAGGCGTTCTTCATCCTGGCCCGCGGCGAGGTGAAGGTCTACAAGCTCTTGCGTGATGGGCGCACGGCCACGCTGCGCTACGTGCGCCCCGGCGACACTTTCGCCGAGTCAGCCCTTGATGACAGCTTCTACCCAGCGCACACGGAGACGACAGCTCCATCCGTCCTGTACCGCTTCCAGGTGCGTGAGTTCAAGGCTCTCCTCCTGGACGAGCCCGAGCTTGCCCTGGAGGTCCTCGCGCGAATGGCGCGCCTCCTCGTGCATCTCAACCGCCGTGTGGAAGAGCTGCTGCTCCCCGTCCCGGCACGGCTTGCTCGCTTCCTCCTCGACCTCTGTGGAGAACAGTCCGGGCCGTCAGTGGTGTCTTCCGACGCAGCGCGGAGCTGTCGTCTCCCCATGACCAAACGCGACCTGGCGGCCCGGCTAGGCACTGTCCCAGAGACGCTCAGCCGAGCGCTGTCTAGCCTCAAACGAGCGCGCGTGGTCCGTCTGCGGGAGAACGGCGAGGTCGTCGAGGTCCTCGACCTCGAAGCGCTCGCGCGGATAGCCCAGTACTGACGCTACGCGACACCGGCACGTGCTCACTGACACTCCGAGCGCTGGCGTCTGTCGCGTCCGCGCCAGCCAGCCGCCCATCACCTCCCTGCTGCTTGACGAACGTCAAAGACGCGCCGATCGTCGCCCTGTATACTTTGCACTGTCAGCACAGTGTTTAAAAGGGAGTGGCCATGGCGGTCCGGACCATCGTCCACATCGATGAGGAGAAGTGCACAGGGTGTGGCGTGTGCGTCACGCCGTGTGCGGAAGGCGCTATTGAGATCGTCGATGGCAAGGCGAAGGTCGTCAAAGAGGAGCTGTGCGATGGCGCCGGCTTCTGTCTGGCGGTGTGCCCTGAAGGTGCACTCACCCTCGAGAAGCGTGAGGCGCCCGAGTTCGACGAGGCCGCAGCTGCCGAGCGCATGGCCGCCAAGCTTGCCGACCGGGTGACCGAGACGTGCTTCAGCTGCGGCAACACCGAGGATGAGGCTGTCCTGTTCCCCTGCCGCCACGAGGGTCGAAGTCTCTGGGTATGCGCCCATTGCCTCCCTCGGCTCATCCACGGCTGACCGCCGTCCCGCGAACGCCAGAGACCCCCGTCCTGCTCGTAGGGCAATACTGATAGAGTACTAGCATTTCCGCTCGCGAGTCAGGTCCGCGTCACGGTGCGTGTACGCGCAGAGGGGGTCACGATGTCGCAGGCTCATCTCAACCACCCGACCATGCCCACCAGACGCAGCCGCAGGCGCCTCATCCCCGCCGTGGGTCTGCTGCTCACAATGGCGCTTCTACTGTCCGCGGGCATCGGTACGGCCGCCGCGGCCCCGATCGAGCCCACGCTTGGCTTGGCCGGACTGCAGACGCAGCTCGACGCCCATCCGGCAGGTGTGCCCGGCACCTTCAAGACCGTCGTGGGCGGCGCAAGTGGTCAGACGCCCGTCGTGATCCCCATGACTGTCTTGGCCATCGTCGGCAACGCTGGGCCCGACGGCGCACTCATCCTCTTCCAGGCCGACATGACCCACCCGGTCATGGAGGCCGCTGGCGGCATCGCTGAGGGGATGAGCGGAAGCCCCCTATACGTCGACGACGCCGGTACCGTCAAGCTGATCGGGGCGCTCTCCTACGGCAGCACGTTCACCACCGGGGGGTTGGGCCTGGCGACACCCATCGAGTACATGAGCGCCATCGAGACGAGCCACCCTGTCGTCACCACGGCCACGCGCGACGGCGACGATGGGGCGACTGCGCCACAGGCGCAGGCCGTCACCGGCACCCAGTCAGACTGCACGCTCGCTCAGCTCCCGTCACCCCTCCACGCTGACGGACGCACGGTCACGAGGCTGCTCGTGGCCCGTACAGCTGCGGTCGACACGACGGGCCTCCAGGAAGACACGGCAGTCTTCTCTCCGCTCATGGGCTTCCGTGTGGGCGGGCTGCCCTACGACAGCGCCGCGTACGCTGCTCTGGCGGCCGAGTTGACCGATCGGGGACACACCATGCAGCCGGGTCTCGGCGCCAGCGCAGCCGGTTGGGACCCAGACTACGAGACGACCCTCGAGCCGGGCTCCGCCTGCGCGGCCATGTACACACAGGGCGATCTCTGGGCCGGCGCCATCGGCACGACGACGTACGTCCACGACGATGTGCTGCTCGCCATGGGCCACTACCTCGACTGGTGCGGCGTCACGTCGC